>DASQZK010000701.1:0-11914 GCA_035638735.1 Bacteroidales bacterium | reverse complement strand
CCAGGTATTTTATCTGCGGATAGATGGACGGTAATTCAAGGTTGCCTTCAGGATAAACCCGGGGTTCCATAAAAAATTCCCAGCGCTTGAATTGTTCCCATCCTTGTTCTTCCTCTTCTCCGGCTTCACCGGTTGTTTCAGTTTTTGTCTTGTTTTCTTCCCACCAGGTGTTAAATGCTCTCTGAACATCGTAAAAATCAATGTGTTCGCTGGCAGATTTTTTCTGGTTAAGTTCCTTCATCCAGGCTTGAGCATGCATAACGTTCGTAGGCAAAAAAAGTCCCAGAAAAATGGCTGTGAGTAAAGTTCTTATTTTCATGTTTATTCGTTAACGGAACAAGGTTGATTTAATAACGTAGTTCGTTCCTGATTGTTTATGAAACAGGTGTTGAACCCGGATTTAATATTTATGTTTTATGTTATGTTTTGTCGGGCACAGAACAATTCGTTGCATAAAGCATGAAATCGTCAGTCCCACAGTACTTGAGGTTAATGTCAGTACGATTCTGATGGACAGGAGAGGGTGATTATTTTCTCCAGGAATTTCTGCTACCAAAACTTGTCATCCTTCATCATTGGACAAAAAAAAAATAAAAACGCCCCAACAGTTACCGGACGCTGGGGGCGTTTTTTCAGGAATTCATTTTTATCACTTGACCAAAATATTTTTGCGGTATACTTCCGATTTTGAAATGATTTCAAGGTAGTATACACCGGCTGTTTTATTGACCAGGTCAATGGAGTGGGGGAAGCCGGCTGTATTCAGGTATTTTTCGGCATAGATCATTTTCCCGGTGGCATCATATACCCTGAGAAGAAGTTTTTCTGTTTTTCCTGTATTCAGACTCACCTGGAAATTGCCATTGCCGGGATTCGGATAAACCGACAGTTGGTTTTCAACCGGTTCGGGATTCGCGGCAATACCAAGCAGAAAATCGTTGAATATCAGTTCGAAGTCGCCTTCCACGCCCCCGGCACTGCCATCTACCTGTACATAGTACCTGGCACCCGGGACCACACTCAGATCTTCTATGGCTGCAGCATAATCTGCGGTACCGCTATGGTAATCATCGTTGGCAGCTATCAGTTCATAGGCATCGGACGAGAAAATACTGTCACAATCATCCAGTCGGTAAACGGCTATCTGGGTATCCATTCCTTTGGTGTCTATAGATACGACTCCCGACTCAGGTCCCAGAAACCAGAACCAGACACTATTCTGTAATCCGCCTTCTTCACACCATTCAAGGTCAACATTACAATCCCCTTCGGGAGGAGCCGGCTCTTTCTGCTGAACGGTAGCATATACGTTTGTGAAGATACCCATGCTGCCATGGCCACTCAGTTCGATGGCATCACAAATATCGTCATTTGGCGGGTTCTCAACCACATTCAGGGTGATTGTAGCATTACCCGTGCAGCTGCCCATGGTACCGCTGATGGTATACGTGGTTGTATCGACAGGCGAAGCGACAACCGATGAGCCTCTGGTTGTGTCGAGGGCTTCAGCAGGCGACCATACATAATCGTCGGCGCCGAATGCTGTAACGGTTATCGATTTTCCGTTTACCAGAAGTTTATCTGAATAAGGCAGAAAGATATCGAGTTGATCGACGACCTCAATATAACTTTTCCTGGTCAGCACTTTCGTTCCGTCGGGACCAGTGATAGTGAGGGATACGTTTTTTTTGCCCGAAGTGGAATAGGTTACCGTGTGAGGGCCAGCTGTGTTGGCTGTTGCCGGGGTAGCTCCCTGGCCAAAGTTCCATTCATACGTGTTCACACTGCCTTGTGAACCATCGGTAAACAACACCGGGCTATCGGTGCATATAACCTGCCTGTCGGCCGTAAAGAAAGCGTTAAGGTCGGTACTCCGGTCAGCATACGCCCTGATGCATAAATCGGCTTGTGAATCCTTGATATTGCTCCCCAGTTCAGACCATTTTTCTCCGGAATGACTAATCCAGTATGTGCCTGATTTTTCAATAGTCGGAACGGCATAATCATCTCCCTGGAAGGAGATTTTAGTCTCGCTTGGTACGGGATACATATTGTCAGGACTAAAATATTTGACCTTTACATAATAATCGCCATCTACTTTTGCGGGTACGTCGAAGGTGTAATAACCCGGAAATTTAACAATGTTGTCATAAGAGGAAGCAACGAGGTTGGTCAGCAAGGTGTCGCCCTGTAAATCGTCGTAAATTTCAATATCGATGATGCTTCCTGATGACAGGGCGAAGGTGCCGATCTTCCTGACAAAATTCGATGTGGGTGCGGTAAATTTCACCAGCCCGTAAGCACTTTCATCCTGGTAACCATAAGATGATGTAGCGCCCAAATCGTCGTACATATAAAGCGTGTCGATCTCATTAAGTTCAGAGCGTATAGGGTAGATAGCCGCATCGGAAAGAAAACGCGAATCGTTATACGACACGTAGAAATAACCATCGTCGCCCCAGTTGGTACTCCAACTGTTCTTGACTATCCATGCTCCAACTGTGCCCTTGGGACTTTTGTCACCACCGGTTACGGTTTTGTTGTCGTCCCAGCCCACGATAAGAACGGCATGGTCCGGCGACGTTGTTTCATTATAATAAAAGGTGTTGTCGGTTTCGTTATAGAAATGAAACATCCAGTTTCCGCCCGTGTATATCGATGCTGACACCGCTCCATAATCCATAAGCGCCTTTTTAATGATATTGATATCATTGGGCAGCCAGCTGGTTTCGGGGGTGTAAGCGGGTACGACCAGGCCGGTCGATTTACAGTTGTCTATTGAAGCATTGTACGGATCACTTGCTTCCGAAACCGGTCCCGAGAGGCGTGTCAGGTAGGCAGACGCCATGCTGAAATCACCACCATCGTTAATGCCGAGTTCAAAACCGTGGCAGGTTGCCAGGTTATGTTCCGACAGGTCGTAGGTGCCGTAACCAAGTTTCATCCATGTCGACTCAATAGCACCCATGGTTGAAAATGACATACAGGCACCTGCTGCCCCCTGGTCTTTGACAGGACTTACCCAGTCGTAATCGCGCAAGTCGTATTTCTGAGGCAGATCACCACTGCCCTTCTTTCCTCTTTGTTGAAGGTCACGGCTGGTGAAATATATCTTTAATGGAGAAGGTACAAAGCCGAGGCCTTTTCCATTGGCAGCCTTCCTGACTCCGGCAGTTTCCTTTTCCTGCATGTATTTAACAAACTCCTTATTTAAAGGAGCTCTTTGTAACTTTTCCTGCGCGCTCAGGGGAACCAAAAGAAACATCATTACAATAATCCCGGCAAATCTTTTCATAATCTTTTTCAGCGTTTTTCGTTATTAAGAAAAGCAAATTTAGAAGAAATATTTTTTTTCACTCCTAAAGTGGGAATTATTTGCCGAAAAGAATACTTATGTTTTAAGATTATTGAGTATTCTTATATAAAAAAGTTAATTTTGTTGGTTCAATTTATAATGGAAATATATAACAAAGAAAAATGAGCATTCTTGATAAAGTACTGGGTAGCTTTCTTGGTACGAAGTCAGACAGGGACCTTAAGGAAATTCAACCCTACGTCGACCGTATCCTCGAAGTTTATCCATCTATAAAAAATCTTTCTAACGATGAACTCAGAGCCCGCACCGAATCCATCCGGCTTAAGGTCAGGGACTATGTGAAGGCTCTGGAAGATGAGATGGCAGAGCTGAAATCCAAATCGGAAGAGACCGGCATCGAGATCGAAGAGAAAGAGAAAATATATGAAGGAATTGACAGGCTTGAGAAGGAGATAGATGAGAAATATGAAGAGATTCTGAATGACGTTCTTCCCGAAGTTTTCTCCATCGTAAAAGATACCGCACGGCGTTTCACGGAAAATGACACCCTTGAAGTCACAGCCAGGGATTTCGACCGCGACCTGGCAGCCGAGCAGGATAACGTTGAGATAAGGGGAGATAAAGCCGTATGGTTTAACACCTGGATGGCCGGTGGAAACGAGGTTACCTGGGATATGATACACTATGACGTGCAGCTTTTCGGTGGCGTCGTTCTGCATTGGGGGCGCATTGCAGAGATGGCTACAGGTGAAGGTAAGACTCTGGTAGCTACCCTGCCTGTATTTCTAAATGCTTTAACCGGTAAAGGCGTAAATATAGTAACCGTTAACGATTACCTGGCTAAACGTGACTCGGAATGGATGGGGCCAATTTATCAGTTCCATGGTCTTACTGTGGGTTGTATCGATAAACATCAACCCAATTCCGACGGGCGCCGCAAAGCCTATAACTGCGATATTACCTTTGGTACCAACAACGAATTCGGTTTCGATTACCTGCGCGATAATATGGCTCTTACGCCCCAGGATCTCGTGCAGAGGAAACATAATTATGCCATCGTTGATGAGGTCGACTCCGTACTAATCGATGATGCCAGGACTCCGTTGATCATATCCGGGCCTATTCCCAAAGGTGAAAACCAGGAATTCCAGGCTCTCAAACCCCGCGTCGAGTCCATTGTGGATGTACAGCGAAAACTCATTAACCAGGTCCTTATCGATGCCAAGAAATTTTTGCAGGAAGGAAATACCGAGAAGGCCGGTTTTATGCTCCTACGCGCCAATAAAGGACTCCCAAAGAATAAAGCACTTATAAAACTGCTCAGTGAAGAAGGTAATAAATCGCTTCTCCTGAAGACTGAAAATACCTATATGCAGGAGAATTCGAAGAATATGCATATAGTGACCGATGACCTCTACTTTGTCATCGATGAGAAACAAAATACAATCGAGATTACCGACCAGGGCATCGATATGCTGAGTTCGCCAGAGGAACCCGATTTCTTCATTCTTCCCGATATCGGTTCTGAAATCGCCGAGATTGAAAAGTCGACGATGAGCGAACAGGAAAAACTGAACACAAAAGATAAGCTGCTGCAGGATTATGCTGTAAAATCGGAACGCGTACATACTGTAAACCAGTTGCTTAAGGCTTACACCCTGTTTGAAAGGGACATCGAATACGTGGTGATCGATAACAAGGTTAAAATCGTTGACGAGCAGACCGGCCGAATCATGGAAGGCCGGCGCTATTCTGACGGCCTTCACCAGGCCATTGAAGCTAAGGAAAATGTGAAGGTGGAAGCGGCCACCCAGACCTTTGCCACCATCACCCTGCAGAACTACTTCAGGATGTATCACAAACTGGCTGGTATGACTGGTACCGCAGAGACTGAAGCTGGTGAGCTTTGGGATATTTATAAACTCGACGTGGTTGTCATCCCAACCAACAAACCGATTATCAGGGACGACCGCGAAGATCTTGTTTACAAAACCAAACGCGAGAAATACAACGCCGTTATTGACGAAATTGTCGAACTTGTAGGTAAAGGACGGCCCGTACTTGTAGGTACAACTTCGGTGGAAATATCGGAACTCCTGAGCCGTATGCTTAAGATCAGGCAGATATCCCATAACGTACTGAACGCAAAATTGCATCAGCGGGAAGCTGAGATCGTAGCTGAAGCAGGCAGAAAAGGAATGGTAACCATTGCTACCAACATGGCTGGTCGTGGTACCGATATCAAGCTAAGTGAAGAAGTTCGTAAAGCCGGTGGACTGGCTATCGTCGGTACAGCAAGGCACGAATCAAGGCGTGTCGACAGGCAGCTTCGCGGACGTGCAGGACGTCAGGGCGACCCGGGTTCTTCCCAGTTCTATGTGTCCCTTGAAGACGACCTGATGCGACTCTTCGGATCGGAACGTATCTCGGGGATGATGGATAAGCTCGGTCTTAAGGAAGGTGAAATGATCCAGCACTCCATGATCAGTAAATCGATTGAACGGGCCCAGAAAAAAGTTGAAGAGAATAACTTTGGGATCAGGAAACGTCTCCTTGAATACGACGATGTGATGAATTCCCAAAGGGAGGTCATCTATAAACGAAGAAAGCATGCCCTTTATGGTGAACGGCTTAGCGTCGATATCGCCAACATGATGTTCGACGTGGTTGAAAGTATAGTAAACCAGTATCACCCGGTAGCTAACTACGAGGAATTCAGGTTCGAACTAATACGGACCCTTTCAATTGAAAGCCCGGTGAAGGAAACTAAATTTCTGAAGGATAGCCCTGCTGAGATAACCGAAACAATCTATGACCTCATCCTTAAAACATATAAGCGTAAGGAAGACACTATCAGCAAGCAGGCTTACCCGGTGATCAAGGATGTGTTCGAAAAACAATCGGCTGTTTACGAGAATATCGTCGTACCCGTGTCAGACGGTACCCGCATTTTCAGAGTAATTTCAAATCTGAAGAAAGCGTATGAGACCGAAGCACAGGAATTGGTTCGCTCGTACGAGAAAACGGTTGTGCTGGCCACTATTGACGATAACTGGAAAGAGCATCTCAGGGAACTGGACGACCTGAAACAGAGTGTGCAAAATGCCACATACGAACAGAAAGACCCACTTCTTATCTATAAATTTGAATCGTTTGATCTGTTTCAGCAGATGATCGACAGGGTCAACAAAGATGTCGTGGCTACACTTATGAAAGGCCATATTCCGGTAAGTGACCCTAACGCCGTACAGAAAGCACAAGCTCCCAAACGGCTCGACCTTAGTAAATTTGAAGCAAACAGGGACGAAGCACCACAGTATAACGATCCTTCAGGCGGCAAGCCCGGTCAGAAGAAAACCCAACCGGTCAGGGTTGAGAAGAAAGTCGGCAGGAACGATCCCTGCCCGTGCGGCAGCGGTAAAAAATATAAAAACTGCCATGGTAAGGCTGGCGGCGAAGCCATGTAATTGGAGATCCTTGCATTAGCATAAAAAAGCAGCGGGCTGTCTTTAAAGTTCAGTGGATTATGGTTGTACCACCATGCCTTAAAGACAATCCGCTGCTTTTTTTAGTACCTGAAGCAGTGGTGCGTGTTCGTTCGTTCTACTGGCCTGCTTTTACAAACTGCCTGATTTTTTCATACAAGTTGTCACTCACCGGGACCAATGGCAGCCGGAGGTGGTTTTGAGAAATTCCCATGACCTCAAGGAACGCTTTCAATCCGGCAGGATTCCCCTCTGTGAATAACATATCGAAGACCGGCATCAGCTTGTAATAAATCTCCCTGGCTTCTTCAATATTGTTCCCAAGAGCCAGCCTGATCATCTTGGAGAATTCGCCAGGGTAAGCATTGGCTATAACCGATATCACACCGCTGGCGCCCAGTGATATCAGTGGTAAAGCTATGGCGTCATCACCCGAAATGACCATAAAACTGTCAGGCATATCCTTCAGGATAGCGGTAACCTGTGCAAAGTTTCCCGAGGCTTCTTTGACAGCTATGATCTGCCTGGAAGAATCGTGTGCTAACCGTAAAGTGGTGTCTGCGCTGATGTTCGACCCGGTGCGGCCGGGCACGTTATATAGAATGACCGGAACAGGGCTCGCTTCGGCAATTTTCCTAAAATGAAGGTATAAGCCTTCCTGACCAGGCTTATTGTAATACGGCGCTACCGACAGGATGGCGTCAATACTCTGGAAATCAGTTTCTCTGATGGAGTTTATGACCGACGTAGTATCATTTCCGCCAATCCCCATGACTACGGGGCAACGACCGTTGTTTACTTCGTGAACGAAATCTACGAGGGCTCTTTTCTCATCCCTGGATAAAACCGGCGTCTCACCTGTTGTGCCCAGTACAACAAGATAGTCAACCCCGTTTTCAATAACATGATTCACCAGTTTTTTCAATGCACTGAAATCAATACTGCCGTCATTCCTGAAAGGCGTAGCTAATGCCACACCTGTACCTTTAAAAATGGATTTCGTCATGGATAAATTGAATTTATTTGGTTGATATTTTACCGGCTTCCTTCTGGTTGTTAAGGATGGATACATAATTTTTCACCTGGGCTATCAGGAATTCAACACTCGGATCGCTGCTGATGTTTATCATGAAGTCGGAATTATTCTCCCCCCCGGAATATCTGCCTACTTTAAATTTTGCACGCGAAAGAGTGGTTATGTAAGTTATGGGGAAGTAGTTTTCCTTGCTCAGGTTGAACATAATGTCAAAATCACGGTCGATGAAACCAAGTACTTCTGCGTCTTTGGGCCTGAAAAAATAATCAAGATCCTTTCTGCTAATGACCTGGCAGTTTTCCCACAACAGGAGATCTCCGGGGATTTCATCACTGTCAATGTAACCGAGTAAACGGGTTCTGATGCCAAATTCCTCGAGGTATTTACTGAAGGCACGTATGTGCCTGAATGTTTCATGGTCAGGGGTGTCGAAAACAATGGCAGCTTCCTTGGCGGTGTTAAAATTATGAACCTCCCTGTTCCGTCTCAGTTTTTTCTGTTTCCTGAGCATGGATCTTCTCCCGAAGGATTGCCGTATTTTACCGAATGCACTCACACTACAATATTACTAATTTTTGGTGGTCTGTCATGAAGAATAAAAGCCTTATTTGATCATTTGCAGAAAATCGTTCACTCCGATAAGCGGAATTTTCAGCTTATCAGCTTTTTCCCGCTTGACAGGTCCCATATCGTCTCCTGCAATAATATAGTCTGTATTTGAACTGACGGATGAGGTGATTTTGCCACCGTTTTTTTCAACAAGGTCCTTTAGTTCGCTGCGTGAAGGTTGATTGAATGTGCCTGATACGACGAAGGTTTTACCTTCGAGTTTCGAGGATTGAGGCTTTTCTTCTTCATCTAATTGTAACTTAACACCGGCTTTTCTGAGGCCTTCAATGATCTTTTTACTTTCCGGGTGATCAAAATAGTTGAGGATGCTTTCGGCAATCCGGCTGCCGATCTCTCCCACATCAACAAGTTCTTCCTGGCTGGCCTTCATCAGATTATCGAGCGACTTGAAATGAAGCGCCAGAGTACGGGCTATGGTTTCACCAACATACCGGATACCGAGAGCATACACCAATCTTGGAAAAGGTACTTTCGTAGATGCCTGAATGCTTTCGTAGATTTTAGTGGCTGACTTTTCCTTAAATCGCTCCAGGCTTAGCAGGTCGGCAACACTCAGTCTGTACAGATCAGATATATCGGTGATGAGATCTTTGCGAAAAAGCTGATCGATGGTAGCTTCCGCTATATTGATATTCATGGCGCGGCGACTGACAAAATGTTCAATCCTGCCTTTTATCTGTGGAGGGCATCCATATATATTGGGACAGTAATGGGCGGCTTCTTCCGGCTTTCGTTCCAGTTTTGTTCCGCATTCCGGACAGTGAGTGATAAAGACAAAAGGCTGGCTGTCTGACGGTCTTTTTGAAATATCCACACCAACAATCTTGGGAATGATGTCGCCGCCTTTTTCAACAAACACAGTGTCCCCGGTCCTAACGTCGAGGAGCCTGATCTGATCTTCATTGTGCAGGCTGGCTCGCCTGACCGTGGTGCCGGCAAGATGAACCGGCTCAAGATTAGCGACAGGCGTTACGGCACCCGTACGACCTACCTGGAATGAGATATGCTTCAATAGGGTAGAGGCCCGCTCGGCTTTGAACTTATAAGCAATAGCCCAGCGTGGTTCTTTGGCCGTAAACCCGAGCTCTTTTTGCTTTTCAATAGCGTCTACTTTTATAACCACACCATCGATGTTAAAAGGCAGGTTGTTGCGTTGTGATTCCCATTGGTTGATATACGCAAAGACCTCGTCGAGGCTTTTCACTTTTTTAATATAGTCATGGGGCACCTTGAACCCCCATTCACCTGCTTTCATAAGATTTTCAAAGTGAGAACCGGAAGGGGAATATTCGCCGGGGAGGTAGTACAACATGCAATCGAGAGGTCGCTTTGCCACTACCGACGAGTTTTTTAACTTGAGCGTACCTGCCGTCGCATTCCGTGGATTCGCAAAGGCTTCTTCATTGTTCTCCAGCCTGTCATTGTTCATTTTCAGGAAGCCTTCAACCGGCATATATATCTCCCCCCTGATCTCAAGTTCTTCCGGATAATCATGGCCTTTAAGCTTCAGGGGTATACTCCTGACGGTCCTTACATTCCTGGTTACATCATCGCCCTGTTCACCGTCTCCCCTGGTAACAGCCCGGGTAAGTTGACCGTTCTCGTAGGTCAGGCTGATAGCTACACCATCATATTTTAACTCACATACATATTCAAAATCGTCACCCAGGACCTTCCTGACGCGCCGGTCGAAATCGGTCAACTCTTCCCTGGAATAGGTATTCCCGAGCGATAACATTGGTACAGTATGCCTGACCTGCTCAAACTCCTGGCTGATATCACTGCCGACACGCTGCGATGGACTATTGACATCCATAAACCCGGGCCAGTCCTGTTCAAGGTGTATTAACTCTTTCATCAGCCGGTCATACTCGTAATCGCTGATAGTTGGCCGGGCAAGGACATAATACCTGTGGTTGTGTTCGCTAAGCTCACGCCTGAGCTGTTCAATCTTTTCTTTGGCTTCTGTCTTTGTCATAGCGGATATAAAGGGATAAAAATATAAATATTAACCATCAGGAGAAACAAATTTCTCACTGTAAAGACAATTATTTGAATGAAATGCTTTTTTATATCATCATATCGTTGAGTTATTGTTCATAAGTATTAACCGGGGTTTTTGTAAGCTGCTTTTATGTGATAAAATAATGTGTAATTTTGTTTCGTTACGGTTTTTTACATCATCAGTGTAAAGACGAAGAGGGAACCGGGTGAGAATCCCGGACAGTACCCGCTGCTGTATGTCCCGGCTTCAGCAATGAAGTCAGTTTTTTCGTACTCTGTGCCACTGCGACAAGGTTGTCGCGGGAAGGCGTCGGAAAACGGGATAAGTCAGAAGACCTGCCGCAACAGATCAATATTTAAAGGCTTTCGGGGAAAAAAGCAAACGAACCCTTTCCTTTTTGTCCTGCCTGCTTGAACATATTGATGTAAAAGAACCAATATGTCAAATTAACACTTTACGCAATGAAAAAGATCACTCTTATTGCCACAACCCTGGCTGGAATACTGTTTCTTGGCTCCTGTAAAAAAGAACAACGCGTCACAACCGACCGGATTAACTTCGAAGATATGTCCCTGGGCGATAACGGCTATACCTATGGTGACACTGCCGCCGGAGGCTTCCATACTGGTAATGCATTTTTCCCGACGCATTTTTCTTACGGCTTATGGTCAGGGTTCGCGGTGACAAATCGTACTGATGATACCACCAGGGGATATACTAATTTATACAGTGCAATTGCCGGTGAAGGTGCCGGACATTCCGATAATTATGCAGTTTATTACGCCTGGAATCCGGATACCATTGTTTTTGAGATTCCTGAGAAAATTACCGGAATGAGCGTATGCAATTCCACTTATGCCTATTATTCGATGCTTGAAGGGGACCAGTTTGCAAAAAAATTCGGTGGTGAGAGTGGCGATGATCCGGACTATTTTAAACTGATTATTGAAGGTTTTGATGCCGGTAACAACAAAGTGCTGGAAGGAACGATTACTCTTGCCGATTATACTTTTGAAACCAATGCACGGGATTTTGTAAGCAATGTGTGGACCGATATTGATCTTTCACAGGCAGGCTTCCTTAAGTACCTTGTCCTGTCGTTCGATTCATCCGACAAAGGACCCGGAGGTATAAATACGCCGAAGCTTATATGCCTCGATAATATATACGGTGAATTGCAGGAATAAAATGTATAAGAAAAGCTGAAGTCACGAATGCACTAATAAAATGTATAAGAAAAGCTGAAGCCACGATTTCACTAATAAAATGTATAAGAAAAATTGAAGGCGTGAATGCACGAATAAAATGTATAAGGAAAGTTGAAGCTACGAATGAACTAATAAAATGTATAAGGAAAGTTGAAGGTGTGAATGCACGAATAAGACGTATAAACCAAAACATAGAAGGATTTGCGGTAAATTGGCGCCATAGAACATCCATCT
>DASQZK010000700.1:0-2532 GCA_035638735.1 Bacteroidales bacterium | reverse complement strand
TGGCATGCAATGAATGGTCCGGGCGCGAAAGAGATTGCTCAGCTCGAACCGATTTCCCGTTTGGGGTGACAGAAGGACTTGTCTTCATTGATTTGCCGGAAAAAATCTGTTCCTCATTAGCCCAAGTTCGTGGTCTGTCGGGCAAAAATAGCAAAAATTCGGCCTTTTTAGCATTGGCATATAGTAATATCAGTTAGTTATATGTCTATTGTATCAATGTAGTGTCAAAATTTTTAGTTAGCGCTTGAAGTGGGCCGATTCCGGTGCTATACAGCAATATATGTTTATCAGAAAAGTCCCTCACAAAGACAAGAAGAGCCGCAAAAAATACTTTACCTACAAATTGGTCGAGTCGGTGCGGACAGAACGAGGCCCTCGGCAGCGGGATGTGCTTAATCTAGGCGTCAGCTTCAATCTGCCTAAAGAGCAGTGGAAGGAGCTGGCCAACTGCATAGAAACTGAGCTGACAGGTCAGCGCCCTGTTTTTGACTATCCAAAAAAGCTGAGCACACTGGCAAGAAAGTACGCAAGAGCAATCACCCGTCAGCGATCAGAAGCAATTGATGAGCGAGCGGATATTCCTGCCGATTACCATGTCGTTGACGTCAACAGCGTGGATAGTGAAGATATTCGTACCGTCGGCGCCGAACATGTTGTTTATGAGGCCATCAAGGAACTTGGTTTGGACCGAAAGCTGAGAAACTTCGGTTTGACTGAAATGCAGTTGTCTCTTGCTTTGGGTATGATCGCCGGGCGGATGATATTTCCCGGATCTGAGAGGGCCACCCACCAGTGGCTGTTGGAGCGCAGTGCTTTGGATGAACTGATGGGTGTCGACCTGTCCGGAATCTCTCTGGACAGTGTATACAAAGCTGCCGATCTTTTACTGAATAATAAGGAGGCTCTTGAGGATTATCTGCACCGGAGAGAAAAACGATTGTTCGGGTTGGACGAGAAGATCCTTTTGTATGACTTGACCAACACGTTTATTGAAGGAACCGGCAAGTTCAACGGCAAAGCCCGCTATGGCAGATCAAAGGAAAAACGAAGTGATTGTCTCCTGATGACATTGGGCCTTGTTTTGGATGTACAAGGCTTTCCAAAGAAAAGCCGGATCTATGCAGGCAACATCAGCGAGCCGAAAACCCTTGAACAGATGATAAAGGGCTTATCCATTGGAGAATGTGGCCGTGATCAGCTGCTGATGCCAACGATCGTGTTGGATGCCGGGATCGCAAGCGAGGACAATATCAAATGGCTGCGAAGCAAAGGTTATCGTTACATCGTCGTTTCCCGAAAAAAGAAGAAAGCTATCCCGCCAAGTGTCGTCATGGAGGCGGTCAAACGTAACGATGAGGGCAAGGTTTTGGTTGAAGCCGCCCTATGCAACAACCCGGATACGGATGAACTGGAGCTATACTGCCATTCGGTCGACAAGGAGAAGAAAGAAGAGGGCATCAAGAACAGGTTCCAGGGCCGCCTTGAATCCGACTTGACGATTGCGCGCAGCGCACTGAATCAGAAACACGGAACCAAAAATTACGAAAAGGTCATCGAGAGAATCGGCCGGTTAAAAGAACGCTACCGGTCAGTCGCACACGAATACAAGATCACCGTTGTAAAGGACCCCGGCACAGACAAGGCAAAGGACATCAAGTGGTCTCGCAATAAGCGGGAAAAGACCAGCGGTGTATACTGCCTTAGAACGGATCATAAATCGCTCGATGTGCGGCGGATATGGGATATTTATACGATGTTGACCGATATTGAGGACGCATTCCGGTGCATGAAGTCGGAACTGGGGCTAAGGCCGATCTATCATCAGAAGGAAGCACGGTGTGACGGCCATATCTTCATACCGTTATCGCCTATCATCTCATGCACACCATTCGCTTCAAACTCAGGCAAAAGGGCGTGCAGTTTTGCTGGACGACAATCCGCAGGCAGCTATCCACCCATGTCAGAGTAACAACGACCATGAAGCGGAAAGATAACAAAGTGATAAAAATCCGCAAATCATCCAAGACTGAACCGCCCCACGAGGTGATTTATGACGCGCTGGGTCTATCCTACACATCCGGCAGAACAGTAAAAACGATCCTATGAAAAACCGAATCCGTAGTGTCAAAATTGGTCATTTATGATTTTTATCATTCTGATATCATTTGATATAATTACGCTGAACATGAACTTGGGGTAAGTACGCCTCATTTCTCGGGATTTGCAAGCCTTGATCTCGGGCTTTTTACAAAGCCGTCCGAAATTGGACTTTTTACGAGGCCATCAACCTTGCCTTTCGATATCGGAAAATTCCGCTCTTTCCCTTCTCTCCTGGTTTCCGGCGCCCCAGAAAACCGAAAGCCGGCTGGAAAAATCTTTGGACTCTCGGACGCAGACCGGCTTCCATTCCGCGGGAAGCAGACGACGATAGGAAGAAACCGTAAAGCGCCGGTCGATGAGAAGCACCACTCCCCGATCCGTTTCGCTCCGGATGACGCGGCCTGCTGCCTGCAGAACCCGGTTGATCGCCGG
>DASQZK010000699.1:0-2437 GCA_035638735.1 Bacteroidales bacterium | reverse complement strand
CAATTCCGACCTGGATGAGGATGAACATGTCGAATTTAAGAGCAATGCCAAAATGTTTGTTCGCACATACGGTTTTCTCTCGGCCGTTCTACCCTATACTTTCCCTGAGTGGGAGTACTTGGGGACATTCTTAAACTTTCTGATTCCAAAATTGCCCGCTCCGAAAGAAAACGACCTGTCCAAGGGCATCCTGGAAACGGTCGATATGGATAGTTACCGCGTCGAGGTAAAGGCCCAGTTGGAAATCTCGCTGCCCGACCAAGACGCCGTAATCGAACCTGTGCCGATGGGAAGCGGCGGCAGACCCGAAACTGAAATCGACCGACTCAGCAACATCATCAAGGCTTTTAACGACCAGTTCGGCAATGTTGACTGGAAGGATGCTGATAAGATTCACCAAATGATCAGCGAAGAGATTCCCGTCAAAGTTTCCGCCGATAAAGCCTACCGGAACGCAAGAAGATATTCCGACAGGCAAAACGCAAGGATTGAGCATGATAATGCCTTGCGTCGCGTCATGACCGATATTCTGGCAGACCATACCGAACTCTACAAACAGTTCAGCGACAATGAAAGTTTCCGCAAATGGCTTGCCGATACGATTTTCTCTCTGACTTATGAGGATATTGCCGCCGAACCATGAAACTGTTGAGCAAAGAACTGGTATCTCTTGAGTACCGTGAACAGTTGCAGCGCGACCTGGCTCGGGCAACGGTTTGTCGATTTTTGGTTGCATATGTATCACTCGAAGGCCTCGATTCGATTGGGAGGCACCTGCTCTCGAAAGCCTTACGTGACGAGCGGTCCTTCGGTGTAAGTTCACTGACGTGTTCTTGCGGTTACGAACCGCTCCTGAAGCTCCAAGAGGATATCGGTTCCTCGGCAGGGGTTCGGTTAAAGTACTTCATGGACCCGTTAGTTCATGGTTCAGATGGCCCTATCGATATCGGGCTATTTCATTCCAAGCTTATCTATTTACTGCTGGCGCGCGATAATAAATCCGTTGTGTACATCGGTTCGCACAACTGGTCGCAACGCGCACTTGGGCCCGGTCGCCCGCGCAATGTCGAGGCTTCACTGCGATTCGAAATGGAATTCACCCCGGAACATATTGAAGGCATGGGTTCATCAATGGCGAGCGAGGTCAACAGGCATTTGATTCAGGCATATAACATGCCGGCATGTTTGCCTGCTGTACGTGCCTATGAGGCTACGTTTGAACAATGG
This sequence comes from Bacteroidales bacterium, assembly GCA_035638735.1. GTDB lineage: Bacteria > Bacteroidota > Bacteroidia > Bacteroidales > DASQZK01. The sequence continues at coordinate 1,210 of DASQZK010000699.1, read as the reverse complement.
TATCAAAAAGGCTGTCGTCGTGCGTCCTTAACGCCCATTCAACAAGTGACGGTTGTCCTTGCCGTAAGAAAATACGACGGAACCAAAGTTACTCCGGTCCAGTGGCAAGGCCTTACCGGCCGTGGCATTTATATGCAGGTTCTTGAGGAAGGGGAAGGACAGCAGATCTGGCAAGCCGGTAATCGAATTCTTTTGCTGGTTTGGAACTCCGAAGCAGACCTACGCGCCGGGAATCAACCCATTTTACTCCGATGCCGTGAAACGACTCACAAGGCAGGTCCGAATTCACAACTCCGTGGGACAAATCAATCGCCTTCACCGATTGCAGGTTTCGAGGCGATCATTTTTGACGTAGATCAACTCTCATCCTTAGGGCAATCATTGAAAGCCTCCCGTTCATCTGTCGCCATATGGTCGAATCGTACAGTTCAAATCTATGATCTTGAGTTCCCTACCCAACGGACTGATTCGTCCCAAGTTGATGCTGGAAAGACCCCTAGGTACCAATTCTATTTGGAAGTTGAGCAGGTAGTTTTCCCGGCGGAGGGAGACTGGCCGGATAATCCTAATATGGTATGGGCTCGGGAATCGTTTGCTGTCGCCAAAACAAAGAACAGTGCAAGGTACGAAGAAATCCCAGGCTATCATGTACCGGCTGAAGTTGAAACAGAAATTTTAAAATGCCTTAAGGAGGTTTTACTCGTCGATCCAAACCAAATGAAAACCAAAGTTTTGCCGGTATCAAGTTATGACCGGGCCAAGGTTGGAAAACGTGTTTCAGCTCACCCACTCCATGAAACCTACATCGGTAGTGATCTAATTAAAAGAAGAGATGAGTTCTATTTGAATGTAAGCCCCGGTTTTCTCGTTGCGGAAATTGATGATCCACATCAAAGTGAAGGCAAAGATCGTCGCCCGGAAACATTAGAGGAACTTAAACAGCCTGTTGAGAGGGTTCAACGCGTTTTCACAACCCCGCTTGATGAACTTGAGAAGAATTGGATGGCTGCAGCGCGAAACATCAAAAAGAAGGAGTAAATAGGACTGTCAGTTTATTCCAGCGAATGCGTTTTTTGAATATGCCAGTTTGTAAGCCCACCTCTCTTGAGATACTTTTTATAGATCACAGCTCCACTCTAACCTGATATAAGAGAATAGCATACGTAACAAGTTCTGTTTTTTTCTATTAATTTAAATTGGTTATAGTTGG
>DASQZK010000698.1:0-2512 GCA_035638735.1 Bacteroidales bacterium | reverse complement strand
ATGGCCAGGATAATAAAAAATTCTTCTTTCATAAGGCTGAAATGACTGATACGTAAAAATATAAAACTTCCGGCAGAATTGTGACCATAAATGACCTTAATATGACCTTAGCTGTTTTTCCTTTTATTCATGGGACTTTCGTAATATCGCATTAAAACCTGCTTCCCCATGTCTGCGAAACTATCATTTGGAGAAAAATCCGGCTATGCTCTTGGCGATGTCGCATCCAATATGATATGGCAGACGCTGATGTTTTTCCTGCCCATTTTCTATACCGACACGTTTGGTATACCTGCCGCTGCTGTGGGTACGATGTTTATAATCGTGAGAATTTTTGACGGCGTGAATGATCCCATTATGGGAAGTATTGCCGACCGGACGTCGACACGCTGGGGGAAATTCAGACCTTATATATTATGGATGGCCATCCCTTACGGACTGGCAGGCATACTGATGTTCCTCACGCCCGATTTGAGTATGACCGGCAAACTCGTTTATGCGTATTCCACCTACATCCTGATGATGATCATATACACGGCCATCATGATTCCCTACAACGCACTCTCAGGAGTTATGACGTCCGATTACCTGGAACGTACGGGGTTAAATTCTTTTCGTTTTATCGGGGCTTTCATTGGCGGGCTCTTCATCCAGGGGCTTGCTCTCTACCTGGTGAATACCCTGGGTGTGGACAACCATTCGGTCATTCATGCCCGGGTAAACGACAAGCAACTTGTATTCAATGAAGTAAGCCATGGCACTGCCAAGGTTACCGTTACCTCAATGGATAGCGACAGTGCTACCGTCAGCCAGGATTTCCTGGTAAAAATAGTTCCCGAAGGTGAAAACCCGCCTGAATCCACCGGCATCATCACCGAACTTAACCTCAACCAGGGATTTGGTACATTCAGAAAAGATATTTCTGGTCTCTTTACCGACAAAGACCACGACATACGCGAATTAGCTGCCAGTTCAGGGTCAAAGCGTATCGTAAGAGCTGAGGTTAGGAACGACACCCTCATTCTTCATGAGCATAGCATTGGAACCACCGTTGTCACCCTCACTGCAAAAGACGGAACAGGCAGGGCTGCAAACCAGGACATCGTGGTACGCATCAACAAAAAAGGCAACAAGCGGCCTTTTGTCAAGGATTCCATTCCTGACAAGCATTACACACTGCAAGAAGGACTCAGCGACGGCTTTATGAAACTCTTCAACAGTTACGAGGAAGAAAAAGTCCCCCTGTCCGGAGTCTTTGGCGACGCCAATTCAGATGACCTGTTCCTGACCTCCAGCTCATCCGATCCGGCGGTTGCCAGCGCAACGGTCCTCAATAATCAGCTGGTGATAAAAGAAAAAGGAGCCGGTATTTCAGTCATTAAGCTTGCCGCCGATGACGGCAACGGTGGATCTGCTTCAACAACCTTTACCGTCACCATCCGTCAATCGGGTAACCTTCCTCCGGAAACGACCGGGAAAATAGGTGATCAATTCCTCGAATCCGGCTTTGGCAGCCGCACTATCGATCTCTCGTCCTATTTCACCGACCCCGACGGGAAAAGTCTTACCTGGAGCGTGAAGGTGAACAATGACGCCAGAGGCTATCGACTAACCATGAGTATCTTTGCTATTCTTTGCATTATCCTTTTCCTTATCACCTTCGCGTCTACAAGGGAGAGAGTGACGCAGTCGGTCAGGGAAAAATCGAGACTCAAAGACGATCTCAAAGATCTTATGTCTAACGGCCCATGGATCATCCTTTTCGTTGTATCACTGGTAACCCTGATATATGTGGCCGTACGCAGTGCCGTCATTGCCTACTATTTTAAATACTACGTGGGTGAGCCCGGCCTCACTGCAGCTTTCCTGGTGATTGGATCACTGACCATTATCTTTACCCTGCCGTTCACACGCTGGCTGACTAAAAAATTCGATAAACGTCTGTTGTATGTCATTTCCATGTTGCTGGTAGCAGCCTCTATCTCAGGTTACTATTTCACAGGACCTGAAGACATCTGGGCCATGTTCATTCTGCAAATACTGCAAGCCGTAGGATCAGCGCCTACGATGCCGTTGCTGTGGTCGATGCTGGCTGATGCCGCGGATTATTCGGAATATAAAACCGGCAGAAAAGCCATGGGACTGATCTTTTCGGCTTCAACCCTGGCACAGAAAATAGGTTTTGGCCTGGGTGGTGCAATCGCCTTATGGCTCCTGGCGTATTACGGGTACCAACCCGGAGTCGATCAATCACAATCAAGCCTTTTTGGTATGCGGATGATGATGAGTTTTTATCCCGCAGCAGGAGCTGTGGCTTGCGCCGTTCTTATTGGCTTTTATAAACTGGATGTCAGAACCATGGACAAGGTCTCGGAAACCCTCAAAATAAGGAGCGAATCAAATTAAAATCATACAAAGAAAAATGAAATACCGAAAGATTGTTGTCACCAAACCCGATACCGTAGAACTGAAGCATGAGAACTTCGACACAACCATCGAAGATCCCATGGAG
>DASQZK010000697.1:0-3244 GCA_035638735.1 Bacteroidales bacterium | reverse complement strand
ATACTACCAATAACAGTAATATTACATCGTGGGACTGGGATTTTGGAGATCCACAGAGTGGCTCATATAATCACAGTAACCTTGAATCACCATCGCATGTTTTCAGCTCGGCAGGAACCTCCACGATTATGCTTACAGCTACTACAGTCGACGGTTGTGTAGGTGCTTCCGGAAAAGATGTCAGCTTTTCTCCCCGTCCGTCAGGATCCTTCAGGGCTGAAAATGATTGTTTCTCTGAAGGGAAGCCAACGGTTTTCACCAGTGAAATGCAACCGGTGTCTTCCATTTCAAATTACAAATGGACGTTTTATCTTCCCGGCGACAGGAAAGAAACAGTTACCGGAGGGTCTGAAGTTAGTTTTCTCCTTGACAGCTCAGGGGAATATGACGTGGAACTGTTTGCTGAAAGTGACCCGGGCTGCTCCGCAAGTGTAATAAAGACCATTTATTTGAAGCCTACGGTAGTATTGTCGGATATGAACTACCTGGCAGGTTTTAAAGAAGGCAACGCTGCCTGGATGCCGGAGGGTGGAATTTCCGGAGACAATTCAGCCTGGACGTATGGTAACCCGGGCTTTCAAGGACAAGAGGGAGATACCTCCTCAGCCTGGTATGTCACCGGAAATCCGATCAGAGCCGGAGTGCAATCCGATCTTTCCTCACCGTGTTTCAATTTGAAAAAACTCGACCGTCCCATGATTGAATTGGGTGTATTCCGCAACCTCGAAAAAGATCACGACGGAATTGTCCTCCAGGCATCTGCCGACAATGGTCCGTGGATGAATGTTGGTGGGGTAGACGATGGTATCAACTGGTATAACTCAGACCATATCGGATCAAATCCCGGCGGACAGTCAGCCGGGTGGACCGGTGATGATTCATCGGGGGCCGACACCGCATGGGTCACGGCACGGCATGATTTGAACGACATGGCCGGAAACGGGCTGGTAAGGTTCAGACTATCCTTTGCCCGCGACACGGCCGGCTCAACCGGTCACACAGCTTTTGCACTGGACAGGGTGGTGATTCGGAACCGTACGCAAAATGTTCTTCTGGAGCATTTTACAAACGGCTCGGACGATAATTGCCGCACAGTCAATGCCAGGGTGAACAGTATTTTTCATGAACATTACCACGACCTTGTCAAGCTCGAATATCACACCGATTTCCCTGGTTATGATCCGTTTTTTGAACAGAACCCGGCTGTTCCTGCAACACGAACCCTGTACTATGGCATAACAACTGTTCCCTACTCGGTTCTTGAAGGCGGAGCGGATGAGGGGTTGAAATTTGACTATTCGAATACCGGTGAACTTTCCGGCAGGGATGTCGTTCTTGAATCACTGGCTGACCCTGAGTTTGATATCCGTTTAAAGGTGAGCCGGGAACAGGAAAAAATAACGGCCGATGTAACCGTCACTGCCCTTGGTGATATTGCTGCAAACGAACGCATACTCCAGGTAGCCGTGTTTGAAAAACTTATCACCCGGGTATCGACAGGAAACGGAGAGACAGCATTCCTGAATGTTGTAAAGGCTCTACTCCCGAATGCAGCAGGTACTGCTATTTTTACCAGCTGGACAAAAGGCGAGAGCCGTCACTTTATCTTTAGCTGGAACGTTGAGAATGTATATGATCCTAAAATGATCAGAGTGGCAGCCTTTCTTCAAAATGATAACACCAGGCAGGTGTACCAGGCTGCTACGGATGACTCGACCAATATATCAACGGGAAGGACAGATTACGATAACAGCCTGCCGGGGATGACCATTTACCCGAATCCGACTGAAGAAGGACGGGTAAATATTTCGCTGAAAGAACCCGCTATGGATGACTATCATGTTGAAATCATTGATCAGACAGGACGCCTGGTTAAATACACTGACTGGCATCGCGGCGATACTAGTCAGACCATTGAGCTTCCCGGTTTGCGTGCAGGCATTTATACAGTTATGGTGAAAGGTAATTCGGGAACCATTTTGGACTACCGGAAACTGGTCATTATCAGGTAAGCGTGTTGTACTGGTTTTTCCCAATGGGGCTGCGGTTAGACTGTCCTAAGCAAGCGTGTTTCACTAACCGGCTTTATGTTTCGGCCCCGCTCATGAGCTTATCTCTCAGACCTGCGCTCTCCGCATTATTCGTTTGATTGTTTTTCCAGAAGCAGGGTTCCGAACTGTTTACCAAAATCGAAGAACCTGTCGCTTTTACCGTTGAAGGGATAGAATTTCTCACTCAGTCCATCCACGGCTATCTGAAATTTGAGGTTTTTAAGATGGTCTTCAATCAGTTTTACAGCTTCTCCGCTCCAGCCGTATGAGCCAAAGGCGGCGGCCAGTTTCCCTTTATCTCTGATAGGATTGAGGACAGAAAACATTTTATAAATGGGGAGCAGGGTGTTCTGGTTTATAGTGGGTGAGCCGATGATAATAGCGTCGCTGCGGGAGATACGCTCTTCAATGTCGCCAAGAAGGGCATTTTCAATGTCCATCGATTCAACATGAAGATCACCGGCAGCTTTCAGTCCTTCTTCAATCTGGCCTGCCATTTCGCGGGTATATCCGTAGGCAGAAATATAGGCCAGGAAAACGCGGTTGCTGGAAGCTTTTGTCTCATTAAGGTATTCCCGGGCATACTGTTCAGACAAATCAACATATTTTTTCCAGTTTTCTCTCAGGATAGGACCATGACCGGGGCAAATGACTGAAATAGTAAGAGGCCTTATCTTGTCGATGGCCTTCAGCATGAACTTGCTGAAGGGTTTTAGAATTACGTCAAAGTAATATTTAAATGCCTTGTCGTAGTTTCCGGCTAAATCATCAAACATAGCCTCGCTGCAGAAATGGGCTCCGAATGAATCGCAAGTGAACAGAACCATGTCTTCCTCCAGGTAGGTGTATATACTATCGGGCCAGTGCAGGTTCGGGGCACCGATGATTCGTAATTTTTTGTTGCCGAGGTCGATAATGTCGCCATCCTTAACTTTAAGTGATTTAAATGGCTTTCCAACGATCTCGCCCAGGTAATTCAATGCCTGCCCGCTTCCAACCACGGTAGCATTTGGGGCCAGCTCTAGCAGGTGTTTCACATTCCCCGAATGGTCTGGTTCAGTGTGATTGCAGACGATGTATTCAATCTCTTCCGGATTGCAAACCTGCTTTACTTTCGAAAGGTATACATCCCTGAATGTCTCTTTTGCTGTTTCGACAATGGTTTTCTTGTCGGCATTTATAAAATAAGAGTT
>DASQZK010000696.1:0-5309 GCA_035638735.1 Bacteroidales bacterium | reverse complement strand
CTGAAGCGGCTAAAAAATTACTAAACATTATCGCAGAGACAACAATAGCCTATCTCAACGCACAGGTTGAAGCGGGAGCACAGGCTCTGCAGGTGTTCGATTCATGGTCGGGATTACTGGCACCGGAAGATTTTAACGAATTTTCGTTTCCTTATCTGAAAAGAATCGTCAAGGAGGTAATGGGAGTGCCTGTGATCTTATTTCCTAAAAGCAGCTGGTATGCTTTTGAAGAACTGGGTAAAAGTGGTGCCGAGGGTTTGAGTATCGACTGGACTGTGACTCCTGAATTTGCACGAAAAGCATGTGGTAATGAAATAACATTGCAAGGCAATTATGATCCGAGTCATTTATTATCACCTGTTACCACCATTAAAATGGAAGTACATGAAATGATAAGGCGGTTTGGCGTACAACGGTATATCGTGAACCTGGGACACGGAATTTTGCCTGATATTCCCGTTGATCATGCCCGGGCTTTTGTGGACGCGGTTAAAAGCTATGAAGAAGTAAAGACGGTTTAAGATGGAAAAACCAACGCTAAAAGACGAATTTGTTACCTTTGTTTATGATTTACAGGATAAAATCTGTGAGGGCCTGGAGTGGTATGAGCCGGAAATACGTTTCCATGAAGATAACTGGGAACGAAAAGGCGGTGGCGGCGGAAGAACACGAGTTATTGAGAAAGGGGATGTCTTCGAAAAAGGAGGTGTCAACTGTTCAACCGTTGATGGTGAGCTGCCCGATCCGATCAAACAACGATTTGGCGTTGATTATGGCTGGTTCTTTGCCACTGGTGTCTCCCTGGTGATTCACCCGGTTAATCCGATGGTTCCGACCGTACATGCCAACTACCGGTATTTTGAGCTTTATGATGACGAGGCCGGTGAAAATATCCGGGATGCCTGGTTTGGCGGCGGAGCGGATCTGACACCCTATTATTTATGGGATGAAGATGCCGTACATTTTCACAATACACTGAAAGAAGCCTGTGATCGACATGATCCATCTTTTTATCCGCGGTTTAAAAAAGATTGTGACGAATATTTCTATAATTCACACCGGGATGAAGCCCGTGGTATCGGCGGACTCTTTTTCGATTATTTGCGCGATACCGATGATCATTCGATTTATGATTGGCATAAATTTGTTACCAATGTCGGTACTGTATTTCTTGACAGTTATCTCCCCATATTGGAAAAACGAAAAGATTTACCTTATACGGACGAACAACGTTATTTCCAGGAAATCAGGCGAGGCCGTTATGTTGAATTTAATTTGATTCACGATCGAGGGACATTATTTGGTTTAAAAACGGGCGGACGTATCGATTCGATATTGATGAGCCTACCGCCCCGTGTTCGCTGGGATTATCACTTTGATATAGAAGATGGATCCCGGGAAGAACAATTGATGAAAGTATTAAAAAACCCTAAAGATTGGGTTGACTAGTTTGGAATTTTAAAAGCGAGAATATTATGAATGAGAATCAGCTTGGTAATTATCCATATGTAAGAGGACGACGGTTACGTGCCTCGGCAGCTGTCAGGGAAATGGTGGCTGAGAATAGACTTCATACCGATGACCTTATCGCACCGGTGTTTGTCATGGATGGTGATAATCAGAAACAGGAAATTGCATCCATGCCGGGTTATTACCGGTTCACCATCGATTTGTTAAAGAAAGAAGCCAGGGAATTATACGATCTGGGTGTCAAAAGTATCTTATTATTTGCCAAAGTGCCGGATGCCTTGAAAGATAATGAAGGTACAGAAGCGTTAAATAAGGACGGATTGATGCAGCGGGCGATAAGGGAATTGAAAGAAGCTGTTCCTGAGCTTCTATTGATGACAGATGTAGCACTTGATCCGTATTCCAGCTATGGTCATGATGGTGTAGTGATCAATGGAAAAATTATTAATGACCAGACCGTTGAGATATTATCGCGTATGTCGCTGAGTCATGCGAAAGCGGGGGCCGATTTTGTAGCTCCGTCTGATATGATGGACGGACGTATTGGGGCTATTCGTGATATCCTTGAAGATGCCGGAATGCATAATACCGGGATAATGGCATATAGTGCCAAATACGCGTCCTGTTTTTACGGACCATTTCGTGATGCGTTGGATTCCGCACCCGGTTTTGGAGACAAGAAAACCTACCAGATGAATCCTCCCAATATCAGGGAAGCGGTGAAAGAAGCGCAATTGGATATCAATGAAGGTGCGGATATCGTCATGGTTAAACCGGGAATGCCGTACCTGGATGTTTTAAAAGCGGTGAAAGATGAAGTCAATGTTCCGGTTTCGGTTTACCAGGTATCCGGTGAATATTCCATGATAAAAGCAGCGGCCATGAACGGGTGGATTGACGGTGACGAGGCCATGATGGAGTCACTTATCGGATTCAAAAGAGCCGGAGCCGATCTAATCGCCACCTATTTCGCTAAGGAAGTGGCAAAGAAAATTAATGGATAATAAATCAGGATCAGATTGGTTTTGTTTGATATATAAGTGAGCCTGACAACCGGTTGTCGAAAAAATGTTGAGGATCAATTAATAAGTCGTACAGTCAGAAAATATGTTAGAAAAGAGTCAGAAATTATTTGAACGTGCACAAAAGGTAATACCCGGCGGAGTTAATTCTCCTGCAAGGGCTTATAAGTCAGTTGGTGGTACCCCACCGTTTATTGAACGTGCGGAAGGTGCTAAACTTTACGATGCGGATGGTAACGAGTACATCGACTATGTCGGTTCATGGGGACCCATGATCCTGGGTCATACGCAGGAAGATGTGTTGAAAGCCGTTAAAAGTGCCGCGGATAAGTCAACCTCTTTTGGGGCACCCACAGAAGTGGAAATAGAACTGGCCGAGCTGATCACACAAATGGTTCCGGGAATCGATAAAATCCGGATGGTCAATTCCGGAACGGAAGCCACGATGAGTGCTGTTCGGCTGGCCCGCGGATATACCGGACGGGATAAATTCATAAAATTCGAAGGCTGTTATCACGGCCACGGTGATTCTTTTCTGATAAAAGCGGGTAGCGGAGCCTTGACACTTGGCACACCAAACAGTCCCGGTGTAACTAAAGGTACGGCACAGGATACACTTTTAGCCCGTTACAATGATTTGGGCAGTGTTCAGCAGTTGCTCGAAGAAAACAAAGGCGATGTGGCCGCTGTAATAGTGGAACCCGTGGCCGGAAATATGGGCTGTATACCACCCGAATCAAACTTTCTGAAAGGATTACGCCAGCTTTGCGATGATTATGATACGGTTCTCATATTCGATGAAGTCATGACCGGTTTTCGAATTTCGCCGGGCGGAGCACAAGAGATATACGGCGTCCAGGCGGATCTCGTTACCTTTGGCAAGATCATCGGAGCCGGTTTACCGGTTGGAGCTTATGGTGGTAAAACTGAGATTATGGATATGGTCGCTCCGGTCGGTCCCGTATACCAGGCCGGTACTTTATCCGGAAATCCGCTGGCCATGAGTGCGGGATTAGCTCTCCTTAAAGAATTGAAAGAAAACAAAAAACATTATTTTGAGCTGGAACAGAAATCGTACCATCTGGAAGATGGATTACGAAAAGCATTTGATGCCTATAACATCGACTATCGTATTAACAGGGTGGGATCGATGCTCAGTGTGTTTTTTACCAATCAGGATGTTACGGATTATGAATCGGCACAGACGGCTGATACCGAATCATTTAAAATATTTTTCCATGAAATGTTAAAGGAAGGTATCTATCTTCCTCCATCAACATTTGAGTCATGGTTCGTTTCGGATGCGCACAGCTATGAAATGCTGGATACAACCATAGCTGCAGCTCATAAAATAGCCAACAGGTATTTAAGAAAGGAAAAGAAAGCACAATCATGAAGAAATCGGCATTGACCACTGTCTTTTTAGTGGTATTGATAGATTTACTGGGATTTGGTATCGTCCTGCCATTATTACCTTTTTATGCGAAACAATTTAGTGCCGGGGCCATCGCCATCGGTTTGTTATACAGTATTTACTCTTTTGCCCAACTCATTTTCTCTCCAATCTGGGGTGGCTTATCGGATAAAATCGGACGAAGGCCTATTATGTTGCTTTCGACATTCGGTAACGTAGTGGCTTATATCATGTTCGGCTTGGCCGGTTCTCTGACCGTTCTGTTTTTATCACGACTTGTAGCCGGAATCATGGGTGGTAATATTTCAACGGCGCAGGCATATGTAGCGGATGTGACGACACCGGAAGAACGGTCAAAAGGAATGGGTATGATCGGTGCCGCTTTCGGCATCGGTTTTGTTATTGGACCTGCCATAGCTACCGGACTCATTCATCCCGAGTTTTCTCATCTGGTTGAACTGGCCGGATTTGGCCATCTGGCACATCTGATTGCCGCTAATAAATACGAGTTTCCGGGATTCTTTGCCGCGTTGATGTCATTTTGCAGTTTCTTACTGGTTATATTCAAACTGCCGGAGACGGTGGATACCAAAAAGGCGAAACCGGTGGAAAAAGATGCCAGGCGGATTCAACGGAACAGCATCTTTACAAAGAAATTCTGGAGGACTATTACCGAAGAAAGTCAATTTGGGAAAAAAAGCATTTTTGTCTGGCTGCTGCTTTCTGTATTCATGCTGTCATTCGGGCAGTCGAGTATTTACAGTGCTTTTCCACTTTTTGCCAACAAAGTATTACATATGTCAGCAGAACAGGTGGGGATACAATTCTTTTACATCGGCTTGATTGCCGTATTCATTCAAGGCGGCTTGATACGGCACCTGGCTAAAAAATATGATGAGGAGAAAATATTTTTGACCGGTAATATATTGATGGTCATTGGTCTCGGCTTATTGAGTATTGCCGTGACCAAAACATTGTTAATGGTATTTCTCGGACTGATGGCTGTCGGCGTAAGTTTAAACGTTCCGGTTATGAACAGCCTCATTTCCCAACGGGCCGATCCGGATCAGGTCGGTAAAATTATGGGTACTTCACAAAGTATTTCAGGATTCGGGCGCGTCGTTGGCCCGGCCTGGGGAGGTGCTTTATTTGCACTGGCTCATTATTTACCATTTGTAGGAACGGCGCTCATTATAGCCATAACCATCATAGCCGGTATCAAACTGGTTAAGGATAAAAACGAGATGAAAACGAAAGAAACCGCCGAAGCAACAGCATGACAGTGATCAGGGATCAGTAGGGACATGTCATGGCATATCCCTACTGTTTTGTAGCCTCAAACTGCATGTAAACACCATTGGTCCAGCCAAAACCGTCCTGCAGGGCGTACTCGCCACCACCGG
>DASQZK010000695.1:0-8505 GCA_035638735.1 Bacteroidales bacterium | reverse complement strand
AATACTCAAATTCAGGGTCCTTCACCAGGTTCTTGCCTGCAGTTTCGTGCAGGTGGCGGGTAAAAGGGCTATTGCCGGCAATACCTTCACTGGTTTGGCTGGGGCCCGATTTTCTGTTAATGAGGTAAGTAAGCATATTAGAGAGATCATATTCAAACCTGGTGTATTCCCGGACAAACCGGCTTCCCAGCTGCATTACATGACGATAGTAGCCATCATCCAGCTTCCTGCGGCATTCAATATGATCAAACGCTTCCCCCGGGCGGCAGTATTGGGAAAATACATCAGACATATACGGTGGAAGAATATCCTCTTCGATAACAACAGCGCTGAATATTTCTTCCTGACGGTAAAAATCGTCCTCGATGAAGATGGCAATGCCCTTGTTTACGAGCTTTTGCTCCCGGAGATGACGGACCATGTTTTCATTGTCATACCTAAGTAATATGAGGTCAGCCATCCTATTGCCATCAGGATGCAGTTCACGCCGCATCTTTTTTACAAATTTTGCAGGCGTTGTCCACAATGGGGTTTCGTCGAACCTGAGCTCGGGCAATCCAGATATAAAGTAATGGTATTGTCGTTGTTCCATTATTTACCCTCCCCAAAGAGAAAGCTTATTGCGATTGGCCTGAAATTTTCTTTCAGGAATTCTTCGAATGCCTCATCGGTCAGACTGATTTTATAATAACCGTTAGAAGGTTTGATTTCAAATCCGCCCGAGATGTCTTTTGACGGCTTCAGACTGAGCCCGTTATTAAGCTTATCCGCAGCCTTTTTGCGGAACTGCTCTTCCACGGATTCCAGCATATTTTCGGGTAGGATTACTTCGAGGTTCACATCCTCGTTGCAATCCTTCCAGTTCTCAACCACTTTCAACAGTAATGATGACACGAAATTCGGATCATTCAGTTTTTTCGCTGCCGGTTCAGCAACTACCTGCGTAAGCAACAACTCGCTTATTTCATTTCGCAGTTTAAAAAGAGACTGCCTGGCGGAAAGGCGCAGGTCAGCACTAACCCTTTCAGCATAACTTTCGGCTTCCCGGCGGGCATTATCAATAATTGCAGCGGCTCTTTCTTCAGCCTTTTTCTTAATACCGAGGGCTTCTTTTTCCGCTTCCTCCCTTATCCTGGAAGCCTCAGCTTCAGCCTTTTCCAAACCCTCTTTACGGATCTTTTCGGTCAGTTCCCTGATTTTATTGTCTGGCTCCATTATCAGATAGTATATATATTATGAACCATGCTTTAGAACCGGTTTTTGGGGGGTATTTGTCATCCTTCGATATCAGCACCATTCCAGCTTTTGTACCGAAACCAATACCCTTTTCAGAGATCCATCGTTTTTTCATGGATCACCTTTTTTTAAGGATTTATACCGTTCCAAAAATAATGCTTACATCATCCTGAAATGTCCCCCTCCTCTGTAGCGACCGGGTTTTGAGAAAAACGATTACACGTGTATAAACAGGTCCTGGAAAAAAACATGAATCATTGTCCGGGGTAATTATCCTGACTCTGAGAAGCGACTTTATTGATAATTCCAGATGATGATGTTAGTGGTTATTGTGGCCGTGGGGATATATTTTCTACCGGATGAAAATGGTGAAAGGATTAAAAAACAATCCGAGGGTTACAGGTAGCTCCATTTTTTACGAATTTTAAGATGAAAAACAATGCAACCATTAGTAATTAGCGGAATTTATCGGGTTAATAATCGTTTATTCTCAATGAATAATCTTTGAGCCCAAATGCCAAAGCCGCATTTCTTGCCTGATTTATTCTTTATATCCCTCAAACATTTTTATACAGGAATATTACTTAATAAATTTATGATATTTTCCGTGATTATCAAATATCATTTCCTTTTTCTCCGGCAGGAGCAATTTTTACGTTTTAAAATTTCGGGATAATGTGGTTTAGTTGTTTTTTCAACCTCTTCGAAATCTCCCCGGGTGAGAATAGAATGAACTGAAAAGCTAATTTAAGTCATCCATTTAAATTTTATCAGGCTTTTTTTCGTGAAACTTCTAAAAAAAAAGACCCTCAACGGATGAGGGCCTTTTACAAAAAAGGGTTAATAGTGTAATACTTATCCCATCAGGCTCCAGCCTTCGCGGTAATGATGCTTGATCATTTCCTGTGCGAATTCCTTGGCGTTGATGGTTTCATGCTTGGTGTCGAATGTCGGGTGACCGTTATGAACGGTGAAGGTATCGGATTTGACGATACTTACCTCGTCGCTGTCGCTGATGTTCGTGAACACCATGTTTTCACCATCCCAGTCAAGCTTGCGCTTGAGGTCCTGGAGACGAACGGCGAGGTTACCCATAACCACCATTTCGTTCAGGGGACCGGAGTAGTTGAAGTTCGAGCTGGTCTGAACCCTGTTTTCAGGTGTTTCTTTACAAGCGCGTACCCAATCCATTTCATGACTGGTTTCGACCCTGCGGAGTACTTTAGGAGCATTGTACTCTTTGGTAGTTTCTTTACCGTTGATCCATAAGCGTGGGTTTGCGCCGTAGCATCCGCACATGATCTTTCCTTTGGAACCTTCGAAGACAACTCCGCCGCTCCAGTCACCCATCAGCTCACCTTCGGCGAGTTCGGGCATTCTTTCGGGCATCATACCGCCATCGTACCAGGTGACGTGTACTGCGGGCATTTTGAGCTTATGATATTTCTCGCGTTCCGGGAAATAATAATGTACCATTTCCGACTGTGGAGCACTTTCGGTGTTGAACTGTGTCGAAGAAGCCTGAACGGCATCGGGTGAACCAAGACGGAGGCCCATGAATACCGGGTCGAGAATATGGTTAGCCATATCACCGAGAGCGCCGGTTCCAAAATCCCACCATCCGCGCCAGTTCCACGGCGTATATGCTGAGTGGTAAGGCCTCATTTTGGCAGGCCCGATAAACTGGTCCCAATCGAGAGTTTCGGGAACCCACATTCCCTGTTTCGGTCTTTCAAGTCCCTGGGGCCATATCGGGCGGTTCGTCCATGAATGGACACGTTCAACCGTACCAATGGCTCCATCCCATAACCATTCGCAAATAGTACGGACACCTTCGCCCGAGTTACCTTGGTTACCCATCTGGGTGGCCAGTTTATACTCTGCAGCTTTGAGTCTCAACATTCTTGACTCATAAACGGTGTGGGTAAGAGGCTTTTGAACATATACGTGTTTGCCAAGCTGCATGGCAGTCATGGCGGTGATGGCATGGGTATGGTCAGGAGTGGCAACCACAACGGCATCGATGTCGTTGGCCATCTCGTCGAACATCTTACGATAGTCTTTATATTTTTTTGCACCCGGATAATCTTTAAAGGTTCCGGCTGCATAATCCCAGTCTACGTCGCACAGGGCAACAATATTCTGCGATTTCAGGTTGTTAATGTTTGAGTGGCCCATGCCGCCGATACCAATTCCGGCTATATTCAGTTTATCACTTGGGGCAACTCTCCCTTTTGCACTGAGGATTCCACCGGGCAAAATGGTCAGTCCGGCTGCGGCTGCTGCAGAAGTACCAATGAAGCGTCTTCTTGACATGCCGTCCTTTTCAGGTTTTTTCATGTTAAGTTGGTTTTATAAATTAAAATTAAGTCAAGGAAATCATTTTTCGGGTGAACCGACCCGAAAGATAATTATTCAGATGAAAAAAACCTATATTGAACTATATGTTTTTATCCGGCATAGATTTCGTAAACCTGCCTGATACCCTGTTCAAGGCTGAGTTTCTCATGCCAACCAAGTGAATGTAACTTACTGACATCCATGAGCTTTTGACTGGTCCCGTCGGGTTTCGAACGGTCCCAGTCAATCTTTCCGCCATAGCCGGTAATTTTTGTTACAATTTCAACGAGTTCCCTGATAGTCACATCCGTACCTGTCCCGATATTGATATGTGTATTCCTTATGTTCTTAACTGTCCGGTCAAACAGGCTTTTGTCTTGGATAAGATCCGTGAAATCGAGGTTTTCGAAGATATACAGGCAGGCATCGGCCAGGTCGTCGGAATGAAGAAATTCGCGGCGGGGTTTCCCTGTTCCCCAGAACCGGACAAACACATCCTGTCCTTCTTGCCGGATGCCGTATTTTTTGAGTTTGTCGAGGATGTCTTTCTCTTCGGCTGACCCGTTCACGCCTTCCACTGGATACCTGTTGAAGTCCTCGCGAAGACTCTTCATGTCATTAGTCTGAAGGCATTTGCCCAGATGGAGTTTGCGGATTACGGCCGGGAGGACGTGGGATTTTTCCAGGTCGAAATTGTCGTTCGGACCAAAGAGATTGGTTGGCATCAGGGAGATAAAATTGGTATCGTATTGCAGGTTGAACGATTCACACATCTTAATGCCGGCAATTTTGGCTATGGCGTAGGGTTCGTTGGTATACTCGAGCTCAGACGTCAGGAGATACTCTTCCTTCAGCGGTTGAGGGGCATCTTTGGGGTAGATACAGGAACTACCCAGGAATACAAGTTTCTTTACCCCCGATTTATAACTGTGATAAATTACATTGTTCTGGATCTGAATATTGTCGTAGATGAAATCGGCCCTGTAAATATTATTGGCCATAATGCCCCCTACTTTGGCGGCAGCCAGGAAGACATACGCCGGCTTTTCACTTGTGAAAAAGGCGTCAACAGCCGGTCCGTCTTTCAAATCCAGTTCTGCATGGCTGCGAAACACAAGGTTCGTATAACCACCTTTCTGTAATCTCCTCACGATGGCCGAACCCACAAGTCCGCGGTGTCCGGCAACGTATATTTTGGCATCTTTGCGAATCATAGACATAACCAATTTCAGTTTTTCAGATTATGGATCTGCTAGTCGAATGATTTATTGATTGTATGCCCCATATCGGCAAGGGCTTTATCGCGCGACATGATTTTCAGGTCACTCTTTATCATCTCGGCAACGAGATCCCGTAGTTCATATTCGGGCTCCCACCCCAGGCTCTGTTTGATCTTATCGGGGTTCCCGATAAGCAGGTCAACTTCTGTGGGACGGAAATAATTTGGATCTACTTCAAGAACACATTGGCCAATAGCTTTATCATCGAGCACACTTCCTTTGGGAAGCTCACCGATACCGGAAATATAGGCCTTTTCGTCAACACCGTGACCTTTGAATTCAATCTCAAGACCAGCTTCACTAAAGGCCATTTGCACGAAATCACGAACGGAGGTGGTAATCCCGGTAGCAACCACGTAATCGTCGGCCTCATCCTGCTGAAGGATCATGTACATCGCTCTCACGTAATCCCTTGCATGACCCCAGTCTCTCCGCGCCGAGAGGTTGCCGAGAAAGAGTTTGTCGGATAACCCCAGTACAATCTGAGCCACCCCACGGGTAATCTTGCGGGTTACAAAAGTCTCGCCCCTGA
Organism: Bacteroidales bacterium; assembly: GCA_035638735.1. Taxonomy (GTDB): domain Bacteria; phylum Bacteroidota; class Bacteroidia; order Bacteroidales; genus DASQZK01. Next base: position 3,117 of record DASQZK010000695.1, on the reverse strand, counting down.
TGGGTGACTCGTGATTAAACAGGATCCCGTTGCAGGCATAAATATTATACGCTTCACGGTAGTTAACGGTTATCCAATAACCATAAAGTTTGGCTACGGCATAAGGACTGCGTGGATAAAACGGCGTCTTCTCACTTTGCGGAACCTCCTGCACCAATCCGTACAACTCACTTGTCGAAGCCTGGTAGAACCTGGTTTTCTTTTCTAACCCGAGAAGTCGTATGGCTTCCAGCAACCTGAGAGCACCAATACCATCAGCATTGGCCGTGTATTCCGGCGTTTCAAATGAAACCTGCACGTGGCTCATCGCCCCCAGGTTGTAAATCTCGTCGGGCTGAATCTCCTGGATAATCCTGATCAGGTTGGTTGAATCGGTAAGATCACCATAATGAAGGACGAACCGTTGATCCTGTTCATGGGGATCCTGGTATAAATGATCGATCCTCTGCGTATTAAATAGTGAACTCCTCCGTTTAATGCCATGAACAACATAACCTTTTGCAAGTAAAAATTCGGCGAGATAAGCCCCGTCCTGACCAGTTATTCCGGTGATTAATGCCGTCTTTGCCATAGGATTCAAAAATTAGTGGTTAGTACGTGTAAAAGCTTGCCAAAACATGGTAATCAATCCCGCGGCCAGGCTTGAGTGCCATCATTTTCGGTAAACATTCGATAAAGGTACGAAGTTCGTGGAAAAATTTGAATGAAGGTCGAATAATAATTATCGCAGTTCAGATTGAAAAAAGGGATGAAGACAGTCTGTGGAATCCCTGCCAATAACGATCCTATCAATGGCCTGTGGCGAAGATGATGGTTTTCACAGTCCGGATTAAAAGACCGAAGTCCTTCTGTAACGACCAGTTATCAATGTACTGCAAATCAAGTTTCATCCAGTTTTCAAACTTAATGTCGTTCCGGTTGGGGATGACCTGCCAGGTGCACGTGATCCCGGGCTTGACCGACAAACGGCGCAACTGCCATCTTTCATACTGTACTACTTCGGAAGGCAACGGTGGCCTGGGTCCAATGAGCGACATCTCACCCCTGAATACATTGTACAATTGGGGAAGTTCATCCAGACCTGTCTTTCGTAATATTCTGCCAATCCGGGTAATACGTGGGTCATTCCTGATCTTGAATACGGGTCCGTCCACTTCATTGTCACCTGATAAATTGGCAAGAATTTTCTCGGCATCCGTCACCATCGATCTGAATTTATACAGTTTGAAACGCCGTCCGCGTAAACCAACCCGCTCCTGCTTAAAGAAAACAGGCCCCCTCGAATCCAGCTTTATAAGCAGGGCTATAATAAGGAAGACAGGAAAAAGAAACAGTAACATCAAAAATGAAAAATATAAGTCGGTAACCTGTTTGTAAAACTGCGCTAAATTGCTTGATGGCGTATCTATAAGCGTAAGCATTTCCGCATTATTCATCGTATAAAACTGGAAACCGGAACTCCTGAAGGAGGAAAGACCCGACTGCTGCCTGAAAATCACACCAACTTCATTACAAATACCGGTCAGCTCCTTCAGTTGATCCTTTAAAATGCGCCTTTTTGCAAGGATGACTTCATCAACTACCTCATTGTCAATGAGATTTTTTAAATCTGCCGATTCAGGAAGTATGGTTATGTCCTTTCCGTATTTATACCTGATAACAGGAGAGTCGGACATTATTTTAACAATCTTAAAACCCCAGTCCTTGTTATTCATGATCTTCTCAATCAATGATTCAGAATGGGTGTCGGCAATGACAATGACCTTATGAATATCATATCCCTTTGCCCGGTAAGTCTTAAACAACCGATAGGTGAAAACCCTCAGATGAAACAGGATGAAGAAGTTCAACCCGGCATAAATGAACAGGAATATGTAGCTTACCGAGGCAAATCCGAATATGTACTTCAAGACGAACAGGATGGTAAGTTCAAGAAAAGCAACCCGGGCAAAGTTGAAGAAAATCTGGATGTACCGTTGTGTTCGCGGCAGCTTTGCGATGATGGTCAGCCTGTACAGCAAAATCCATGAAAAAAGATTGTAGATGCCAAGCAAAATAAACTCTGTATTAAATACCACGGACTGGCTACTAAGGCTGTCCCATAGCATGAAGGAAATAAGATAAACACAGCTTACTACTAAAAGCTCAAATATTAACAGGTGCCTCTTACGTCCTTCAGCACGATTTGACAGGTATATGGAGGAAATTCTATTCCGGAGACTCACGATTGTAATTTTATATTAAGAGTTACGCATCCGAAATTACGTATTTTAAGAATACACGTTTTGTATTTTTGATGAATCGTACCTTTTCATGTATGAATGTCCCTCCTGTATTGAGCATACAGGTTTTCGTATCCCCCGAAAAATGGGGTGGTACAAGTATTACCCCGGGTTATCGGAAATTATTGGTTGTTTGCAGGCATCGCATTTCCTGGCTGAGGCTCTATAAGTGATTTTGCCGGGAGAAGGATGAACCTGTAATAGATATATGCGGCAACTTGTTTAGACAGGTAAAAAATACCCCTCACACTATCCATCTTATGGTAAGGATCGGGCAGGGCGATGATGCCGACAGGCAGGTCTTTCTTTAACAGCTTCTTATAGGTTAGCCATGTTCTGCGGGAGTGCTCGCCCAGGCTTACAATATTTATCCCTGTGATGGAGATTGTATCTGTTTTACGCATCCAGTAGCGAAATGCCTTTACACTGTGCCAGGTTTTGTTGATATTGGTCTGGTATCCGGGTACGGCAATGATTTTTCCGGGGGGAATGCCCATGTTTATGAGTTTTGTGCGAGCCTGTCCGGCCCATGACCTGGCGTTAAGGCTTTCTCTTCGCTTTCCGTCGAGCTGTGAAATATCGTAGTCGACCATAAGAGAGAATGGGCCGAAGTAACGGTCATCAACCGTCAGGCTGGACACATACAGGTTCCGGTCACCCCATGCCGACTTATCATTATCGAATTGAATCATCACTGAATCAAGGTCTGAAAGATCGCCGTACCAAGGTATTTCATAGGTTCTGTGACGCTTTCTGGTAAGAAATCCCCTGATAAGGGAATCGTTAACCCATAAGTTAAAATGCGCGGCATCCTTACCTCTCAATGAGCTCCAGG
>DASQZK010000694.1:0-5242 GCA_035638735.1 Bacteroidales bacterium | reverse complement strand
GCAAAGAATTGCGCCAGCAGCAAAAAGCCACAGGGGAACAACCTGATTATTAGAGCAAATTCGTGCATTTCTCAGGAAAATTCAGTACTTTTGCCATGCGAAAAGGATACGATGGTTGATTGCCGGTAATGTAGTACCGTCAGGCCACTGAAAACCATTTCCACAGACTACGCTACTTTCAGAACTAAACTACTAAACAGGACGCGTTTATTATTCTACCCCTGAACCAGACCACTCGCGGAATCACGAGGAGAGTCTGAACAGCTGTGATAACCCGTTCAACTGCGACCTGAAATCGACTAAAACCCGCTTTTAACTTGTAGATTAAAACTTAATAATCTCTTAACGTACTAAATACGTATTTTTTTGTAGGATTTGATTTTTATGTATAAGTTTGCAATCCTGTTATAAAAAAAACAATAACTATTCGTTCAATTAACATAATTCAAAAATTTTTAATGCTATGGCTAAAATAAAAGTTGGAATTAACGGCTTTGGTAGAATTGGAAGGCTTGCTTTCAGAGCAGCTATGAAAAGAGATAATATTCAGATAGTTGGAATCAATGACCTCATTGATGTTGACTATATGGCTTATATGCTTCGTTACGACACTGTTCACGGACGATTCGAAGGTACAGTAGACATTAAAGACGGTAAGCTTGTCGTTAATGGAAATGAGATCAGGGTTACCTCGGAACCTGATCCTGCAAACCTCAAATGGAATGAAGTTGGTGCTGAATACGTGATTGAATCAACCGGACTTTTCCTTACAAAAGAAAAAGCCCAGGGTCATATTAAGGCAGGTGCCAAAAGAGTTGTTATGTCGGCTCCGTCCAAAGACGATACGCCCATGTTTGTAATGGGTGTTAACAATGACAAATTCACACCCGATATGCAGTTCGTGTCTAACGCATCCTGCACAACGAACTGCCTGGCTCCTATTGCAAAGGTTCTCAACGATAATTTTGGTATTGTTGAAGGTCTCATGACAACCGTTCATGCTACCACCGCTACCCAGAAAACCGTTGACGGTCCTTCCATGAAAGACTGGAGAGGTGGTCGTGCCGCAGCAGGCAACATCATCCCTTCTTCAACCGGAGCTGCAAAAGCTGTGGGTAAAGTTATTCCCGAACTCAATGGTAAACTTACAGGTATGGCTTTCAGGGTTCCCACTTTGAATGTATCTGTTGTTGACCTTACCTGTCGTCTCGAAAAAGGCGCTTCTTATGAAGACATTAAAAAAGCTATGAAAGCAGCTTCTGAAGGCGAACTTAAAGGAATCCTCGGTTATACTGAAGATTCTGTTGTTTCAAGCGATTTCAATACTGACCCAAGGACATCTATTTTTGATGCCGGTGCAGGAATCTCACTGAGTGACAATTTCGTTAAAGTGGTTTCATGGTACGATAACGAATGGGGTTACTCCAATAAAATCGTTGACCTGATTGCTTACATGGACACCGTGAAATAAGGATCCGGCTTGACAGCAGAACCTGGTTTCCAGGTTTTTATACATAAATATTTAAAAAAGTGCCTTCTTGGAAGGCACTTTTTTTATCTCTCCGAATTCGTAACGGTAAACGTCCCCCTGTAAAATCAATGTTTCCATTAGCTTTTCTGATGGCCGGGAAAATGAAGCGAAAATGCAGATCAACCTGATTGCATCTGATGTTGGATTTCATGGATTGAGAAAGCCCGGCACCATATCAGGATGGCGGAGAGCAATGAACTGAAGATCATTTATGCGGCTGCCGGGAACAAGGTGGAAAAGGAAACGTTTAGAAATACAGACGTGAAATGTAAGTAAACCATGAATCAGTAATAATCAATAAATTTGAAGGGAATCTGCACGGTTGCCTGATAATGCTGGCCGAGTTCCTGAATAGATTCGTCGTCTTCTTCATAATACCAGTTCACGATACAATCTTTACCTTTTTCGTAATTCTTCTTGAGTATTCTCATCAGTTCGAGCATATATTTCGATGAGCCGCTGTTAATATACTCGAGCTTAATATCAATCCGGGTGAGTTCCTTCGGTTTTTCGTAGTACTGGTTTAACTGTTCGATTATATTATCAAAGAATTCACCGGGGTCTTCAGGAATTGAACGTCCTTCAATTTTCAGGACACCCTCATCGGGTGAAAAAAATACTTCGGGGGTGTTAAATGTTTTCCTGACGTAATACTCGTCCATAAAATGATGATAATTAAGTAAAAACTATTCGTACCGAAGTGCCACAATGGGATCCTGTCGGGCAGCCTTGACGGCCGGGAAATACCCCGATATCACGCCCACAATCAGGCACAAACCCACACCAATAAATACCCATGCCCATGGGATTACCGATGAGGTATTAATTAACAAAGAAACAACATTTCCGATAATTATCCCAAGAACTATCCCAAAAGCTCCCCCCAGCTGACCGATAACAATGGCCTCATACAGAAATTGTTGCTTGATGTTATCGTTTTTGGCTCCCATGGCTTTACGAATTCCTATCTCACGGGTTCTCTCCGTAACGGAAACCAGCATAATGTTCATCAGTCCGACCACGGCACCCAGCAGGGTGATGATCCCGATAACAATGGCAGCCCAGTTTATTTTCTTAAGATTCTCCAGCAACATATTCACCAGCATATCGCTCTTGGTGATATTAAAATCCGATTCATCCCTGGCGTCGAGATTTCTGACGATACGAAAAACACCTTCAGCCTGGCCGACAGCTGCGTCTATCAGATCATTACTGGCGGCTTTGACACTTATCGTATAACCCATACGCGGCCTGGAAAAATACTGCCTTACGGTAGTGTATGGTAACAGGCAAAGATTATCTGAATTGACGCCGAAACCGGAACCCTTTTTAACTAAAACGCCGATCACTTTAAACCGGCCGTTACCAACGGTAATAATTCTGTTTATGGGGTCTTCGTAGGAAGGGAACAATTTTTTAGCAAGTCCGGCACCGATGATGGCATAATTCCGATAATCGGTAATCTCCTGACTGGTGAAATTCCGTCCTTTATCGATTTCGTATCCCGAGGTAGAGGTGTAATTTTCGTCAACGCCAATGACAGGGATGTTGGGATTCGTTTTTTCCTTGCCGTACTTTACAGTGCCCATGCCAGAAGCGTACGTCCATATTGAAACCTCTGCAGGGAAATGAAAGCGTTGCTTAAATTCCTCGGCCTGCCGGTACGAAATATAGCCGTAATTTTTCGTCCTGTATTTCTGATTCCCGATTTGCACACGCATACTCCTGCTCTCGATATTGAACGTGTTGGCACCCATCATGGTAAACTCGTTAGTGATCGATTTTTTAATGGAATCAATTGATGTCATGATGCCAACAAGCGCCATAATTCCGAAAGCAATAATGGAAATGGTAAGAAAGGTTCTTACCTTATTGGTTTTAATCGTATGAAGAGCGATTCTTAAATTCTCCCGGAAAATAGTGACGGTCATATACACAGAGGATTTTTAACCTGCATAAAGTTACGGATTTCTGAACAATATAACCATTAAAATGTACTCTTATAGAAATTATATTCTTGCCATTCGGGATGAATTTGTAAATTCGTGTCTTGTTTTACCAAAAAAAAAATAAATCATGGTTTTTGACCTGGAAATGATCAAGGAGAAGTATGGTGAAGTTCCCGGCCTGATAGAGGCTGCAAGGAAAATTCTAAAGAGACCACTGACCCTTACCGAGAAAATTTTGTATTCCCATCTTGAAGAAGGTGCGGCCACACGCGAATATAAACGCGGGATCGATTATGTCTATTTTAAGCCCGACAGGGTAGGCATGCAGGATGCTACGGCACAAATGGCCCTGCTGCAATTCATGCAGGCCGGGAAAGAAAATGTGGCGGTACCCTCCACAGTCCATTGCGATCATCTCATCCAGGCTAAGATCGGGGCCGATAAAGATCTCGCGGCGGCTAAGAGTACCAACAAAGAGGTGTTCGACTTCCTGTCGTCTGTTTCGGCCAAATTCGGCATCGGATTCTGGAAGCCCGGAGCCGGGATCATTCACCAGGTCATCCTGGAAAACTATGCCTTTCCCGGCGGTATGATGATAGGGACCGATTCTCATACGGTTAACGCCGGGGGGCTCGGCATGGTCGCCGTTGGTGTAGGCGGTGCCGATGCTGTCGACGTTATGGCCGGCATGCCCTGGGAACTGAAATTTCCAAAACTGATCGGTGTAAAGCTTACCGGCAAGCTAAGCGGCTGGACGTCAGCCAAAGACATAATCCTTAAAGTAGCAGGCATCCTCACTGTCAAAGGCGGAACCGGTTGTATTGTCGAATACTTCGGTGAAGGAGCTAAAACGATATCTGCTACCGGGAAAGGTACCATCTGTAATATGGGCGCCGAGATTGGCGCTACCACCTCACTCTTCGGTTATGATGAAAAAATGAAGATCTACCTCGAAGGTACCGGACGCGCCGAAGTGGCAAAATATGCCGACGGTATCGCAACACACCTGACCGGTGATGATGAGGTTTACGCAAATCCTGAAATGTATTTCGACCAGGTTATCGACATCAACCTTTCAGAGCTTGAGCCCCATATCAACGGACCTTTTTCACCCGATAAAGCCTGGTCCATTTCCGAATTCGGCCGGGCCGTGAAGGAAAATGGTTACCCTGCCAAACTGGATGTCGGTCTTATCGGATCATGTACCAATTCGTCGTACGAAGATATTACCCGCGCGGCTTCCGTGGCACAGCAGGCTATCGATAAAAAACTGAAAGTGAAGTCGGAGTATACGGTCACGCCGGGTTCTGAACAGGTCAGGTACACCATCGACCGGGACGGTCTGCTCGACAAATTTGAACAGATCGGCGGGCTGGTGCTTGCCAACGCCTGTGGCCCTTGCATTGGACAGTGGGCGCGTCATAATGCCGATAAACAGGAGAAGAATTCAATTATCACCTCCTTCAACCGAAATTTCGCCAAACGTAACGATGGAAACCCGAATACCCATGCCTTCGTGGCGAGCCCGGAAATTGTTACGGCCTTTGCCATAGCCGGTGACCTCACCTTCAACCCGCTTACCGATACCCTCGAGAATGAAGACGGTGACCAGGTCAGGCTCGATGAACCCCGGGGCATCGAAATGCCGGTAAACGGATTCGCTGTCGAAGATAACGGCTACCAGGAACCCGCTGACGACGGCAGTCACATAAAAATTGATGTGGCCGGCGATTCAAACAGGCTCCAGTTGCTTCGTCCCTTT
>DASQZK010000693.1:0-2509 GCA_035638735.1 Bacteroidales bacterium | reverse complement strand
TGCTCAATATTATAATTTTATTTAAATCTGTTATAAATTACAAAATTAATAAAAATCGGGAACTTCACACAAAAAACAGGATAGGCAACCATCGTATGATCTGTGATCATACCTTTCTGCAGTGATATTTTTGCCTGTTCATGTTCTTATATCCATAGTGACAAAATACTAAATAGTGTCTGTCCATAATGTCCGATAACTGCGTTGTTACAAAAATTTTAATTCATCATATACATTAGTATACTGCGGATTAAAATTTTGGCACGCTCCCGTTTAGAACGGAACAGGCTTTGTTCTCGAACATTTTGATCCAGACACGTGGACTTTATGGACAAACTTTAAATATATAAAAATACCTAAGGGTATAAACGGGGAATTGTGAATACTTATTGACAATGCAGGAATGTTGTTAAGAATTTATTCTCCGATAGAAATCAGGATTGTCGTTTCATACTATGGCGGGCATATAGCTGACAGCCGACATGCTTCAGTCACTGAATGGATAATCTGTTTCTTCTGTCTGCAAAAAACGTCTTCAGGATGTTGACTTAATTTTTATCAAAGGCGGTATCCCAAAAGTATTAGACATGAATGTTCGCTAATATATCACATTCCGTATGGGCCAGTGAAATCAATATATTCAGATCAAATAAATTTTTTCATCAAAATGTTCGAAAACGGACGCTGAGATTTTGGGCTGAAAGCGATGAAGGGCGGAAGGTGTGACGGTGGGGGTGGGTCCCGTTTCAACCAAAAACAATCCTGATTACTTTGAAAAAAATCCCTAAACTATGCTATACCGGATTATCCCGACAAAGGCCGGTGGCTGCCTGTTAACCAGAATCAGATAAGCGGTGTGAGTGCATTTTACACACATTGGTGTAATTATTACACACTTTGTTAAATATGCTCAATGGGGATCGTCATTCTCTCTGCATTGGGCTATTCAGTTGTACACGGTTGAACCGGCGTCCTTATCCCGCCGGCCTGCCTGAGTCGTAAACAGACGGCCGCGTACTGCGTAACCTTGTTGCTGCAGGGTTACCGACTGCCCTTCGTATCCCTGATCATATAGATATCGTAATCGGTGAAGGCGAAGAAGCCGGATTTTTCGTATAAGCGTTTGGCGATGTGGTTATCCTTGTGGACCTCCAGCTTGACCTGGTATCCTTTCTCCCGAATGAATTGCAGCGTGGCGTTGGCCAGCTGTTTGCCAAGACCGCGGTTTTGGTATTCCGGTTTAATGCCGAAGTGGTGAAGGAATATACGTCGCCCGTCGAAAGTCAGCCAGCTGCTGCCGATAATTTTCCCGTTGGCGGGATTGGTCATGACCAGCAGTTTCCCGCCCATTTGGTTGCATCGTTCTATTGTTTCCTCATTGTCACCGCGTTCCGGGGCGCCCATGCCGGTTTCTTTCCAGAGTTGGTCGAGTTGAGGAAAGTCTCCGTGTCTGTAATCCCTGATGGGGTAGTGTGTATCATTTTCCATTAGATATTAATCTTAAGTGCGGGGTGTCGCCTGCCGGAGGAAAACCGGAAGCTCATTGATGTGTCTGGCTGCACCTGGTTCAGGATGTTATTCTGATTCTTCGACGACCAACTGGCCGCTTTCGTAGCGGGCGACTTTCACTCTGGTACCTTTAGGGACATAGCCGAATTCGGCTTTGGCATCGTAATAATCGCCTTCAATTTCAACGACTCCCGATGGTCTGAGTACCGTATGGGCTATTCCTTCCTTTCCGATGAGTTCTTTGAATTTTCCTTCAACGCTAAGATAACCTTCCTCGATCCGCTGGGTATCCTGGAGGGCCAGCTTGGCAAAAAATCCCCGGTTAGAGAAGAGTTGTTGGGCAACCAGCAGCGACAACAGCAGCGACACAATAAACGAACCGATCACGATGCTGAATGATTTCAAAACAGTGTTGAGGATCAGGGGCAGGTCGCCGGTGTCGAAGACAAAATTGTCGACCATGGCCATAGTGAGGCCGACAAGGATGAGTGTTATACCGCTGGCTCCGGCGATTCCGAAGCCGGGGATAGCAAATATCTCCACCGCAAGCAGGACAACGCCAAGTATGAACACCAGGAGTTCCCAGTTCTGTGCGAGGCCTTCGAGGTAAAGGGGTGCAAAATATAATATGGCTGCCAGGACAGATGCAGCGAGAGGGAATCCGATACCTGGTGTTTGCAATTCAAAGTAGAGTCCGCCAATAATGATCATGATCAGCAGGCCGTGAACCACCGGGTTCAGTAAAAGATGGATGAGTTGATCAATGACGGTTGGTGTATATTCCGTTAGTTCATAATCGACGATACCGGCTTTGCGAAGGGCAGCGGGAATATCTTTGACGATACCTTCACAGTATCCGTTTCTGACGGCCTCTTCAGCCGTGAAAGTTATTACCTTGCCAGTATCTATTATTCCGGCGATATAGATGGAGGGATCGACCATGCCCTCAGCAATCTTCGGGTTGCGGTGCCAACGATACGTGGTGTCACCATTGGTAATG
>DASQZK010000692.1:0-2000 GCA_035638735.1 Bacteroidales bacterium | reverse complement strand
CTTTCGCCTTGACCAGGCTGTCGGCTATCGGCTGTCAGTTATCAGCCCTCAGCTATCACCTCATAACCTCATAACTCATAACCTCATAACTCTTCAACCTTTCGCCTTGACCAGGCTGTCGGCTATCGGCTGTCGGCTCTGCGCACATACCCCTGCACCAAATCAAACTTCTCAAAAACCTGCGACTCATAGTACGTCCCGCCCAGATAAAACAAAGCAAAGCCGCCCGAGGCAATACCCCAGTTCGCAGCCTCCCGCAGATCGGGTTTTTCCGCACTGTCACTTAACTGTTTCACTATCGAGTAGATTACCCCGCCGGCAAAATTATCGCCACAGCCGGTGGTATCCCCTTTTACATCCGAAGATTTGACATCTTCGATCACACTTTGGGAAACGGGGAGCGATGTGCGTATAGCATCACGATAAAGGCTTGCATTCCCATACACCAAAACAGGCCGGGCACCATCGGTGATAATCACACCCGCCGTTCCTGCCGAGATGAAAAAATCCATGGCTCCTTCACTGTCGCGACTACCGCTCAGCTTGCAGGCCTCTTCCTTGTCAACAATAAGCAGATCGATAAGCCTGTAAGTCGGTGTTCCGTCCCCCAGGGGCCAGGGCCTGCCGGGATTGGCCTTCTGGCTCCTGAAGTCATATACCGTGTTGACAACGGTAAAGGCACCCTTTCTTTTCGAATGTTCGAGCAGGATATGCAGACTGTCATGGATCCGGGGCACCAGGGCAGTGCCACCGAAAACAACGACCTCTGATTCGAAAAACGAGGGATCAGGAAAGTCGAGATCACCGGCCGCTCCTATGTTGTTGATAAAGATCCGTTCACCATGTCCGTGATCATATTCCGGATCGGAAAGTACGTGAGTGAAAGGTGTCGTCGAGGGGAATGTCCTGATAAAGCGGTCGGATAAAGGTGTTTTGGCCAGCAGCTCCCGGATAGTATCAGCCGTAGTGTCCCGGCCCACGGCACCGTAAAATTTCACATCACAGTCCGGGCCGAGCATCTGGGAGAGGTGGATCATGGCAACAATACCCGGGCCCCCGATATTCATGGCCTCGGGTTCTTTTCCACCTGTAATATCATGGAGAATTTCCCTGTAAGACTTGCCGGCAAAGGTTTCCAGTTCACGTGTAAAAACCAGCTTCCCGGGCGATAAGCCGCCATCGCCTTCAACTCTGGAAAAATATCCGGTAACCGGTCCTTCAGTAAATGAAATGCCGCTATACAGGTAATCCATCAGCACGCAGCCGGTGGACGAAACAGAGATCTTTGCCATCAGAGATAATTTGAGTAATCCGATACGAGCAGGTGCATGGGTGGTTCATCTTCTTCGATGGTAGGAAAACGCCCCTTGCCATCAAGGAACCGGTTGTCTTTCTTATCATCATTCACCGAGCTCACTTCACCGACCAACACTTTACCCTTTCCCTGTTTGCCCCAGAAACGATGATATACACCGGGCTCCAGGCAAACACTCTGACCCGGTTCCAGGGTAATGGTGGTACCGGCCGGAACGGTGTTCCGTATCCCGTCAATGCTTATAGAAACATCGGTAAACGTGAGTTTTTCATCCTTGTCAGCGTTGAACAGTTCCATCTGCAGGTTCCCTCCTCCCCTGTTGATGATGTCTTCCATCTTTTTCCAGTGAAAATGCATGGGTGTCTCCTGCATCTCCTCCACAATCATGATCTTTTCCGCGTAAGGCTTCCTGTCCTTTTTCAAGCGACCGTTCCTTAGGGTGAACAGTAACAATCCCTGTTTGAAAAAATTGCCGCTGCCGAAATCGGTCAGATCCCAGCCAAGCATGTTGTTCACGATCTCCTGCACTTCCTTTTTCTTCCCTTTCCATTCTCCCGGCTCCCATTCGGCCCACGGGGGCAATAAAAAATGGCTCTCCCTGAAAAATTCTTTAGCACTCCCGATCAGGGCATTGATTTCGGATCTTTTCATATTTTGGGCTTTTTCGTAAAGTTAATAAATGTGG
>DASQZK010000691.1:0-3670 GCA_035638735.1 Bacteroidales bacterium | reverse complement strand
TCCGAAAGTATTTCCCAAACCTTCCCAGGCATGAACCGTGCCTTTCTCTGTCCTCAGGATAAGGTTGGTCTTTAAACCCGCCGTATTAGAAGCCAGTGCATCAATAATGTATGAAGGAAGCGTTGAAGCGTACAGGATATCGTGGTAGCGACGCGTCGTGCTGTCGAGCCACCCCGTTTTTTCTTTATAATATGCGGCCAATTCAGGTGTGCTTTTAAATTTACCGGCATAGAAATTTCTGATCACAGAAGGCACTGCATCACCCGCTCCCAGGGCCATGGAAGCCTCCCGCTTTCTCTCGGGTATACGCCAGAATACATAATACGGAATAGTAATGCTACGCCCCGGAGGCAGCGTGAACGGAACAGATAAAGTGGCCACATCGTGATCCCGCGAGCCGTAAGAATAGGATTCCCGGTAACCGTCGAGCCGGCCGTCATCGGAAAAATCATCCCAGAAAACATGCGCATTATCCCACCAGTTGCCACGGTACCAGCGCGCATCTACATCCGGATCTTTACCGGAAGTAGCAATCATGACCTCCCCCGTGACGGGTTGTTCCTGCCTGAATATTACAGCCGACAAGTCATCCTTTTGGTAAGTATCTACCCGGCCTGCAAGGTCGCTGGAGTTGCGGTAGGTCTTAAACGGATTACCCATGTTGAATGCCAGGGCCGTTTTTACCGTGTCCTTCCCGGTGTTGGTTATTTTCCATGAAAAAACGGCCAAAGGTAGACTACTGTTATCTGTATCCAGCGGAATAAAAGGATTCCAGGCTTTCAATGTGGCTTTGAGTGGTACATCAGGATCTTCCAGAATAACAGTAGCGTATGGAAATTCGGGAACAAAATGACAGGACTCAAACCTGGGAATACCCGCCAGTTCTTCCCGTGGTACGCCAAAGGGATTAGGGAAATTATCGAGTAATTCCCCTTCCATTATCCTGGTATCGCTATACCCTTTGGAATTTTGAAACCAAAGTGAAAAGAACGTCATATATGGCGGAACTTCATCCCAGTCGGCGCGGCCGAAAATCTCGAGCTCATAAATATTACCCCGTCCGCCCAGGAGGATATCCCCTGTACCAATACCCCCAACGGGAAAAGCTATATTCCTCAGGCTGTCACCTGAATATACCAATGCCCCCCTTGGTTCAGGAGGCGTTTCGCGCTTTGTGCTTTCGAGGGCTTCCCCGTATTTCTTAACAACATTATGGCAGGATGAGATAATAAATGAAATGAAAACAATGATAAGGTAAATGGATAATCGTTTCATGATTTTATGTTTGTTCGTAATCGATCGTACGGGCGCACGGCCGTGCGCCCGTACATGAATCAAAATTCCTCATTTCTTCCCAAAAAACCAAGGAAATGACGAAAACCGGAGTCTGTTCAGAAAACCGCCGGACCGGGGAAGAGATATCCTTTATATGTTATATCCTGAACCCTTTACCTCCCATCAATGTTATCTAATAGACAGCTAATACTAACCTAAAGCCACTCTTATGACAAAGATCCTTCACAGGGCTGAAGACCGCGGATCGGCCGATCACGGCTGGCTGCAGACGAACCATAATTTCAGTTTTGCGTCGTGGTACGACCCTGAAAGAACCAATTTCGGGGCACTCAGGGTCCTCAACGACGATTTTGTCGCCCCGGGTAAGGGTTTCGGTACCCACCCCCACGATAACATGGAGATCATCTCTATCCCGCTGGCAGGGAAACTGGAACATCGCGATGACATGGGTAATGGTGGTGTCATCAGCGAAGGTGAAATCCAGATCATGTCGGCGGGCACCGGGATTCACCATTCAGAGTTCAACCCTTCGCCGGCGGAAATGGTTAACTTTTTGCAGATATGGATCTTTCCCCGAATAAGAAACATCGAACCCCGGTACGACCAGGTGAAATACTCACGTTCTGCACTTCAGAATAACATCATTACCCTGATATCGCCCGACCTGTCTGATGAGACCCTTTGGATTAACCAGAATGCGTTCGTCTCCCTGTCCAAACCTGAAAATGGTAAACGCATCACCTATAAGAAAAAACTGGCCGAAAACGGAGTCTATATTTTCATAATCAGTGGCCGGGCCGACATTGACGGCGAATCTCTCCAGGACAGGGATGCCATTGGCATTACCGGCCCTGAAGAGCTTAAAATCCATGCCGTCACCGACAGCTTCCTGCTGTTGATCGAAGTTCCCGTTAAAGGCTTTTAAGCCTTACCCCCGACAAACGTACCGTTGTTTTTTGACCGGTGGATGATTTGACCATGATAGTCAGCCTGCCTTTGTCGTCGGGATCGGGAAGAGAGCTTCTCTGCTCACCGTTCACGGTAAGTTTGTCATAACCCTTGACCAGGTGAATAGTGAATACCCAGACCCTGTCGGTGACCAGCCCGGGATAAGCCCCGCGGACGGCATCGATATCAACCCCTATCTCTCCACCATTTATGGAGGTCGTAATGCGGGTGGTTGCAAATTCATCTTTTTCATAATCAGTACTGACACCATCATCCTCATAGAGGGTAAACTCACCCTCCGCACCGGGATAGACCTCAACGAACAGGGTATCGTCGGGGGTCTGATCGACAAACTTCTTTTCTTTGCCAAGCACGAATACCGAACCCTGTTTGACGTAAACCGGTACTTTGTCAAGGGGAGCATCTACGGTGGCCGTCTTTCCCGAGGCCTGGGGTTCATCCGTCCAGAGATCCGTCCAGTACAGATTGTTCGCAAGTGCTGGGAAATACACCTCCAGCGATGTCGTACCTTCGTCGAGAACCGGTGCGACCATCATGCTTTCACCAAACATATACTGGTAATCCCTGCCATAAGCCTGCTTATCATTAAACTCGAAGAATAAGGGCCTGACGAGAGCCTCCCCGGAAGAATGCGTTCGGTACATGTATGAATATAAATATGGTATGAGCCGGTACCTGTAATTGAGGTACCGAGAGGTGATCTCCAGCGTTTTTTTGTCGAAAGCAAAAGGTTCGCAGTACTGTTCTTCACCGCTGTGAGGACGCAGGAAAGGGGAGAACGTGCCGAATTCAAACCACCGGGTATACATTTCAGGCGTGGTAAGAACACCTTTGCCATTGAAATTGGAAAAGATCGTGAGTCCGTCACGCCTGTCGTGAGCATTGGTAAAGCCGCCAATGTCGGAAGCAAAATAGGGCATTCCCGACAGTGATGTTCCGATAAGCATCGGCACCTGCAACTTCAGTGCGATCCAGGTTTTTGAGGCATCACCCGACCATGTGGCAGCGCCATATCGCTGGATGCCGGCATAACCCGACCGGGTAAGATTAAACATCCTTTTGGCCGGAAAATCAGTTCGCATGCCTTCCCATAATACTTTTGCGAACATCGTGCTGTAAATATTATGTATTTTTTCTTCCGTGCCCAGGTAATACATCCCGTTTTTCACCGGGTGCTCCGGTTCGGTCAGGTCGATCCACAACCCGTCAACACCCATTGATATCTCATGCCCGATCTTTCCCCATAACCACTTTTGGGCCTCCGGATTCGTGATGTCGAATAAACTGGCATCTCCGGCCCAGTAAGGACTAAAAACAAAGGGATCCTTATCACCCTTTTGACGCACCAGCCATCCTTTTTCCTTCAGTAAGTCATAGTTCTCCGACTGGAGATTGATGTACGGTT
>DASQZK010000690.1:0-4048 GCA_035638735.1 Bacteroidales bacterium | reverse complement strand
AGGTTCAAAACGAAGATGATCAGCACATCGGCTATTACTTTAATTACTTCCGGTTTCAAATCAGTCAGTTTTTGCTACGGTCAAAGAAAACATAATTTTATATGAACCCATAAATTTTCTCCCGGAAAATTTCAATACGGATTACCGACCCGTGACGACTCTCAAATAATTATAACGGAGACAGGAGAGAAGAGCTTTAAGGGAAATACCGTCAGCAACCTGCTGCAGGATGACAAACTGACTCTCAACCATACTTCAATCATACTCCAGCCATCTCCCTGCGCTTCCCCTTACCCCTGACAGGGGAAGCCCTTCCCTTCGCATGGAACAACGATCCTGAAACCACTCTGCGCTTCGACTCTGTCCATCGACCGGCTGCCCGACATACGTATACAGACTCAACTATCTTCAAACAACCTTTAAACAATATGAAACAATAAGAACCAGGGAGGTCTCTGACTGACGAGCTCAGCCCCAATGGCTATCGAGGGCTAAACAACCCTGAAACGACATGAAACTTTCTTAAAACATTTGTGGACCTTTTTGTCCACTTATAAAATTTTCCCTACATTTGCCTCGTAATCTTAACTCAAAATGATATGAATATTACTGCAAACACACCCGTCGGAGACATTGTAAAGGTCAACTTCAAAACTGCATCTCTTTTCCAGGAAAACCAGATTGATTTCTGCTGCGGTGGAAGGAAAACCATTGAGCAAGCCTGCTCTGAAGCCGGTGTCGATCAGTCTGCCCTTCTGGGGCAACTCGAGGCAATGACAGGCATGGCCGATCCCGATACGGAATATATAAACAGCCTGAAATCTGACGAACTCATCGATTATATTATTAAAAGGCACCATGCTTATGTTCGCCAGTATATTCCGTTCCTCAAACAGAGCCTGGACAAGATCTGCGATGTCCATGGTGAAAACCATCCCGAACTATTCCAGATCAGGGATCTTTTCTTTGGCTCGGCCGGCGACCTGACCATGCACCTTCAGAAGGAAGAGCTCATTCTTTTTCCCTACATTAAGAAAATGGAAAAAGCGAAAGAAGAAAATCTTCCCCTCGGAAAATCGGAATTTGGTTCGGTATCCAATCCTATCGGCATGATGATTTCCGAACATGAAAACGAAGGACAGAGGTTCGAAAAGATCGCAGCACTCAGCAACAATTACAATGTTCCGGAG
This sequence comes from Bacteroidales bacterium, assembly GCA_035638735.1. Classification (GTDB taxonomy): domain Bacteria; phylum Bacteroidota; class Bacteroidia; order Bacteroidales; genus DASQZK01. Next base: position 2,858 of record DASQZK010000690.1, on the reverse strand, counting down.
GATGCCTGTACAACGTATCGTGTCACCATCAACCAGCTGCAGGATTTCGAGAATGATCTCCATCGTCACATTCATCTTGAGAATAACATTCTTTTTCCCAAAGCTGCCAAAATGGAAGAAGAGCTGGTTTCAGAAAACAGTTAAGACCGGCGGACATTTTCCAAACAAACAGAACAGGCCAAAAAGGGTCTTGTGTATATTCTATGGCAGAATATGGAGGGGCACAGGCCCGGTAAAGGGAGATTGCTGAAGAGATAAGCTCGCCGCTGTACATGGCCATGGTACTGCAGATCTTTGCCCGCCATGAGTTGATCCGTTTGGTAAGAGGCAGACAAGGCGGCTTTTTCTTCGCAACACCTGAATTACCCTTTCCATTAATAGAGATCGTCAAGCTTACTGAAGGGGAAAAATCAGTGACGAAATCATTAAAGCTATTGCCTTGATCAGCCCGGGACTTTCTTTGCATTCCTGAGGTAAGAAAACGGTTCAATTGTTATCCGGTCGATCCGGTGACTTATCATTATGTCTTTTCCACCTGAACAATTTAAAAGTCCGGATTTTGTCAAGGATCCTTTTTTGCAAGGGCTCTTTCTCCCGGTAGTCTTCACAATCGAGCATTTTCCTCACGTCATCATCGATATTGAACGATGCATATTTCATCTTTTCGAAAGCCGTATCGGCATAAAGTCGTTTGAGGAAACCTGCAAATATTGGCAGGGCTGCTGCGGACCCCTGTCCATATCTGAAACTCCGGAATCTTATAGCCGGCAGTTCACCGCCCACCCAGGCACCGGCGACTAATTCAGGCGTATATCCCATGAACCAGCCATCGGCATGATTTTGAGACGTACCTGTTTTACCGGCAATCTCACCTGGCAAATCATACGTAGACCTGATAGCTGCGCCGGTACCATGATTAACAACATTTTCAAGCATGGCTGTCAGAATATCTGCATCTTCGCGGGTGCATACCCGTGTTGCCGCCATCTCCTCTGTCCTTTCATACAAGGTATTGCCCCGCCCGTCGGTAATCCCCGTAAGATATACCGGTTTACGGGTGATACCACCGGCAGCAAAACTTCGATAGACCTGCACCATGTCAAAAAGTGAGACGCTGGCAGTGCCCAGTGCAATGGACGGGACATCGGGAAGTTCAGAACTGATACCGGCTTTCTTTGCCAGGTCGAGTACAGGTTCTGTTCCTGTTTTCATAATAAGGGCCGCTGTAACCGTGTTTATCGAATGTGTAAGTGCCCCTTTAACAGAGTACATTCCACCGTAAGTGTTTTCGGCATTGCCCGGACTCCAGTTTTCATAATCTTCGTAGACCACACTGTCATTAGGATAAAAGTCGCAGGGTTTAATACCGTCCTGCAGTGCCGCCAGGTATACCAGTGGTTTAAATGCTGAACCAGGCTGGCGTTTCGAAAGTACGTGGTCGAACTTGAAATATTTAAAGTCGATACCACCAACCCAGGCTTTTAATCCGGCAGTTGAAACATCCATGACCAGAAAGCCTGCCTGAAGAAAATGCATAAAATATTTTACCGAATCTTCCCTTGTCATGCGTTTCTCTTTATCACCATCATAGCTGAATACTGTGATTGGTGTTGCAGTAGTGTCATTTTCCTTCACGCCACTGCGGGTAAGAATATAATCAGTTTCTCCTTTCCCCAGAGTCTTCCATAGATTTTGTTTCTCCCATTCCCTGTCGAATATATCCTGAAGCCGTTTCATTTGTGCCTTCACTGCGTCCACGGCATGTTTCTGCATCCGTGAATCGATGGTGGTATAGATCTTCAATCCGTCGGTATACAGATTATACGCCTCACCATTGGCTTTATTATGACTGCTGCACCATTCCTCCATATCGTTCCGGAGATACTCTCTGAAATAAGGAGCAATACCTGCATAATACGGTAATGCCGAATAGTGAAGATCAATTGGCAAGGACTGTAATGAATCGACTGTCTTTTCGGACAAATAGTCGTAATGGGCGAGTTGGCCGAGGACAATATTCCTTCGTTGCTTCGATCTCTCCGGATATTTACGGGGATTATAATATCCGGTTGCCTTAAGCATCCCGACCAGCATAGCGGCTTCTTCAAGATTAAGTTCACGCGGCTGCTTGTCAAAATAAAGTTTAGCTGCTGTTTTTATGCCATAGGTATCTTCTCCAAAAGGAACCGTATTCAGATAAAGTCTTAGAATTTCATCTTTAGTATAAATGTGCTCCAGCCTGATTGCAATGAGCATCTCCCTGATCTTATTTACGGGAAGAGACAAAAACCCGAAATCCCTTCTCGGATAGATATTCTTGGCCAGCTGCTGGGTAATGGTGCTCCCTCCTCCCGAACCTTCATGACCAAGCAGGATGGTTTTGATAACTACCCGGAAAAGACTCCGTATATCGATGCCTCCATGCTTGTAAAACCGGGCATCCTCGGTGTCAAGCAGGGCATTGACGATCACCGGCGTCATTTCCCCCTCACGCAAATCAAGCCTGTTCTGTATGTAATAACGCCCCATCAATATACTGTCGGCCGAATAAACTTCCGAAGCCAGTGGATTACGTATTGATTCAAGATCATTAGTAGTAGGCAACTTCCCGAATACCCCGGCATATACAAGAACAACCAAAAGGATTAGTGCCGACATAACCGCCGTAATGGCAAACAATACTGACTTCAGCAATGCCCTTTTCCAGGAAATATCCCTGTTGCGTAACCTAAGATAAAGCTTCCGGGAAAAAATACGGATTTTAGCAAAAAACTGTTGGTACACCTGTCGGAATTTCATCTATTTAGTTCTGTGAAGATAATTCCATATAATAACGCTCGAATATCAGAAAATGTTGA
>DASQZK010000689.1:0-4054 GCA_035638735.1 Bacteroidales bacterium | reverse complement strand
AGGGAATCTTCACATAAAATGGCATAATCTTTTATGGAGTATCCCCACATTAGCCGGTTATAAAACCAATTGCAGGCGCCCACGTCGTAAATCGTAGACGCGCCCAGGCGTAACAAAGCGTTCGCTATCAGATAAAACATTTCCAAGACGACCAAGGAAATTATCCCTGTCTTTGTTATCCCGAAAAATCTTACGGTGTTCGATACCTCTGAAAATAATGTGATGTAAGGCTCCGGGAGCGTCTATCCGTGCTTACCGCGGCATACGTTCCCATAACACAAATTTCAATTGTCAGAAAGTTTCTTTTTTACCTGAGTCTCCATGAGTTTACGGGCCATTCACCTCTCCTTTCCAGACTGTTTTAGCTTGCAATCGGACGGTAACGGGAGTTTTTCGCTTTGCTGTTTTTTTAAATGCGGGAATTTCAATCTGATAGGTGCCATCCAGGTGATCAGTGACTTTAATCGCAAGAGATTTACCTTCGCGAGTCGCCTTGATTTCCCTGGCCAGGCCGGGGCCCAACAATTTTCCTTCCGCGGTTTTCGGGGTAAGATAAAGGATCGCTCCCATTGCTTTCTTCCCGGAGATACTGGACAGGTTGATGAATGATTTTTTCGGGTCAACCGGACCGGCGCCGACCAGGACCGAAACTATTTCAGTACGGCAGATCGGCCCGCTTTCCGGAGTTTCACATTGAACCGTAAGCTTGAAAGAATGGAGCCCCGGTTGTTTTAAGGCGATGGGGATGATTATTTCGCCTTCGTTGATCCTGCATTCAAGACTGCCGTTGGATAACGCAAACGTTTTTCTTGCCGGGGACAGCAGTTCTCTGTATTTCGGGTTTTTTTCCAGTGCCTGCAACTTTTCATGGATTAACGCCTCCGTATGTTCGGATACCCGTTCGCACATCATGGACCTGTGCAATTCATACAGGGAAACCTTATAATTGGCCAGAATCTCCGCTACGGGTACGCGGGGTTCTGCATGTTCCATGACAATCTCGGCTATCCGCGTAACCGGCTTTTTGGATTCCTTCACCTTCATTCTCAGGGGCAGAATATCTCCGACTGCATAGGTCTTTCTCGGATAGTCGACTGTGTATTTAACCTCCCGGTCTTCGACGATTACCATGGCGTGGTAATCGGCGTTTCCCCCTTCCATTTCACCCCGGATCACCATGGTCCATTGGCCGACAAAAGGCAGTTCCTTTTCATGCTGTTGGACGGGGAGGTAGATGGTTGCCATGCAGTAATTTTCAAAAACCTTCAGTTTCCCATCCAGTTTCAACAGTGTGCCGTCCGGGGCATGCAGCCAGAAGGTCAGGTTGGTGTTTTGGCCGTTCTGCCAGGAGAGCAGAACACTCATCTTGCGGGCCGTGCGATTGACCGGAAAGGTTTCCACAGCCTGACATTGCTTGGCATGGAGGATTCCGTTTCTATGGCATACGACTGCGGGAGAGCCTTTTGCAAGGCAGTTGCACAGGCTAACCGTATAGATCAGGTCAAGGTCGTTCTGGGGATCGTTTGTACCTCGGTAAAACCCGCCTGTATGGTCGGCCAGGTCCTGTAAAAGAGATTCGTAATTGGCAGTGGCGCCGATACCGATGGTATGCACCCGGGTGTCATAGGTTGTGATGTCTATGCCCGGTTTCTCCGGCACACTGGACGCCGGTCCGCACAGCCATCCTCCGCTGTTCCTGATTTCCATTTGGCTGCCGGCATTCGTGACCTTGGGTTCAATGTTCTGCATGCCGTCGGTGCACAGAATAGCGAAGCGGTCATGGGTCGCTTCTGCAACGAGTGTGTCAAAAGCCGTCTGCAGACCGGCTCCAATGGCTGTACAGGTTCCGGTGTTCTGAGTCAGTGCGGTGATTCCATCCCGGACATGCGATATCTGGTTCATGGCAATGAGTTTTTTGCCTGCAAATTGTAAATCGCTCGCATTGTCGCTGAACCGCGTCAGTCCCACGGTGTCATCGCTTTGCCCGTGGGTTACGATCACGTCAAGAACGATATTGAGGGCCTGTTGCAGCAAGGTGAGCTTGTTGTCGCCCGAACTGCCTGACGGCGGCGACAACATGCTGCTCGAAACATCTGCCACCAAATCGACAGATACGGGAGAACGCTGGTAAACGACGTCGAGTATGTGGCCTTTGAGTTCGCTTTCTGTGTACAGCGTTCCCTGATCGTGTATGCTTTTCACCCGGCTGTCGGCGCCGATAATGTAAATCACCGGCCAGGAATAACTGCCGGAAAGGTAATTCCAAATGATGCTCGGACCGTGAAGGGCCGGGAAGGTAACGCCCCCAACCAGGCCCGGAATGTTATAATCCGTGCCATTGTATGTCCATATCTGATCTTGACCATCGAGCCAGTTCTCGAAGTTGCTTGCGGTTTCCCGCGTATTGACGATGACAAAATGGATGCTCCCCCCATACATTTGCCATAGATTCTCCATCCGCGGAACCTCCGCGGCGCATTTTCCTCACGTCCAGCCGACAAAAGCAAGGACGATGACTTTCCCGAAATGATGAGAAAGCGTATAGGGAGTGTTGTTGACTACATCCTGGCCGGTGAAATCCGGCGCAATATCTCCTATCTGTACCATTGTGCACCTCCTTGTTTTGGGTTGATCCAAATATTGAGTCGCCCGGGCATTGTACCGGGGCAACATTTCAACGCTGAGTGCCGATCATTTTTTACGGTTTTGAATTCCTTGGATTCAGACCGTGCTGGAACAGGAATTTTGTGGGGCAATCCTTATTTTTTCGACAGATGTTCAGGAATTTTCCATGCTTTTTCCTGATTTTCTTTCGGTTTTCGGACCACATCATTGCTGTTTGGGGCCAGCCCGACGTATTACGGATTGGCGTTGATATCAGTAATGCCAAGTTCTTATCGAGGGCGTAGAATGGGTGAAAGGGAGTCGGGCCCGTTATCTGAAGTGGTCAAGTAAAAACGGACACTTTTTATTACATTGTAGCAATTATTTCACATCAATCGTCTCATTAATATTTAGGAATGTTAAAACGACCTTGGCAAATTCGATAGGTGCTTCATTTATCAAATGGTGAGTTCCATTTTTGAATTGAACCAGCCATGCTCCAGGAATTGCGGAAGCGAGGATCTTTGAACTTTCAATTCCGACTATGTGATCCGAAGTTCCAACAATAAACATGACCTGATTAGCAATGGAAGGTAGTTGATCCATGGGGGTCTTCCAATGAATTGTAGCTGAAACTTGTCTTATAATGGTTGGGTTGTCAGGCGTTTTACCTGTTAAAGCTTTAGCGACATCACTTCCATCTACGGAGGTTGCGTGGATAATTGCTTTATTAAAATGGTCCGGATACTCCAGTAATAGTTCTTGGGTGATCACACTTCCCATGGAATACCCTATCACATTTGTCTTTTTTACACCAAGAACGGTAAGGAGACCAATGACGTCATCTGCAAACAATTTATAATTAAACGTTTCGTCATTAGTCGTTGTATATCCCATGCCCCGGTTGTCCAGTATGATTAGTTGATAATTCTTTGATAACATTTGGATGATCTCCATAGGCCAAAGATCCATTGTAGCACCCAACCCCATAATCATGACAAGTGGTTCACCTGAGCCAATTAATTTGTAGCCTATTTTAATTCCATTCGTTTGGACTTGATAAATAGTATTTCCCTGCTTATCTAATCCTATTTTCTTGCCTGATGGTTGTATGCCTTGGGCAGTGGCGCTGGCAGTGCCAATAGCCAGCACAATAACTATTGAAATAAACAGATAAGTGATTTTTTTTATATACATTTTTATTTCCTCCTTGACGGATCGAACGCCAGGGCTGACAGGTGCGCGGCGGTTTTTCGCGCATCCTTGTCCAGCCCATTGTTCGGTATTTTTATTCATTTTTCATAAATTTCATTGTTATGAAAGTCCACATATTCAGTCGACACATTGGGTAACTTGGCTTCTTCAAGCCTTACGACTTTGTAATCTACGAGAACGTGACAAGTAGGACATACGCAGATAATATTGTCTACTGTATCAGGCCCATTATATG
>DASQZK010000688.1:0-3196 GCA_035638735.1 Bacteroidales bacterium | reverse complement strand
ATCCTGGGCAACGGCTGGTACAATCCACTGCCTCTGCGTGTCTTCGGCAGGAACCTGCGCAAGGTGCTCACCATCGGTCAGCCGGTGCTGCGCTGCCAGATGAAGATCGAATATGAAGACGGCACATCCGAAACGGTTGTCAGCGACGAGAGCTGGAAAACATCGGAAAGCCCCATTGTCCGCAACAACATCTATCTTGGTGAGTGGTACGATGCGCAGATGGAGCAGCCGGGATGGGATACGCCGGCTTTCAACGACAAAAAATGGAAAAAAGCTCATAAGGCTGAAGGTCCGGCAGGCAAGCTGACCTGGGAATACATTCCGCCGGTGCGCCAGTTCCAGACCCTTCACCCGGTGCAGATCATGGAGCCAAAGCCCGGGGTGTATGTCTATGACCTCGGACAGAACTATGCCGGCGATATCCGCTTCCGGAGCCAAACACCCGCCGGTACCGAAATCGTTTTCCGCTATGCAGAGATCATCAATCCTGATTATTCCATCAACGTGAATACTACCGCAGCCGGGCAGATCAAGCACCCGGGACAGGGTGGACCGGGCGCCCCCGATGTGGCCTGGCAGGAAGACCGCTATATCAGCAAAGGTGAGGGTGTGGTAACCTTCGAGCCACGATTCATCTTCCATGGATTCCGGTACGTGGAGGTTACAGGTCTGCCTTATAAACCATCGCTAAATGACCTAGAAGGACTGGTATTGCATTCCGACATTAAAGATGTTTCGGAGTTTGCCTGCTCCAACGAACTTTTCAACAAGATACAGCACATCACCGAATGGGCCATGCTGAGCAACGTGTTCAGCGTGGAATCGGACTGCCCGGCACGTGAAAAATTCGGTTATGGCGGCGATATGGTCACCGCCAGCGAAGCGTTCATGAATAATTTCGACATGAGCACCTTCTACCAGAAATCGGTGCGTGATTTTGAACGTGATGCCCGTGACAATGGTGGCATGACCGAGTGCGCCCCCGACAACAGCATCAATGAACGCGGGCTGGAGCCGGGAACCGGCCCTGTCGGCTGGACCCTCGCCCACCCTTTCCTGCTGTGGCAACTGTATAAATACTACGGTAACATCGACATTGTAAAGGAACAATACCCGGCCATGAAAAAATTGGTCGATTTTTACCATGAGCGAACACCCGACAACCTCATCATGGACGGTATCGGCGACCACAACAGCGTGGATGAACGCCCAAGGCCGGTATCGGCTACGTCGGCTTATTACCATCACGCGATCATCCTGGCCCGATTTGCCAAAATACTGGGTAAAAAAGATGATGCCAAGAAATACAGCCAACTCGCGGAAGATATTAAACAGGCCTTCATCGATAAATTCGTCGACAAGGAAACCGGCAAAGTATACACCGGTTACGAAGCCGACCAGGTGTTTGCGCTGTATTACGACCTGTTGCCCGACAGCCTCAGGCGCAAGGCCATGCAGCAACTGCTTAACGAAATAAAGATTGATCGCCACGGGCATTTAACCACCGGTATCTTCTCGACCAAGATGATGCTCAACTACCTCAGCGACCACGGACGCGACGATATCTCGTTCCTGATGCTGAACCAGAAAGAGTTCCCGGGCTATGGCTACATGATCGATAACGGTGCTACCACGCTATGGGAAAACTGGGGTTTCAAACTCCACGATTCGAAGAACCACCCCATGTTCGGGTCGGTAAGCGAATGGTTTTACAAGTCGGTCCTCGGCATCCAACAGTCGGAAAATTCCGTGGCTTACAGCGATATCGTCATCAAACCCTCGGTGGTTGGTGATCTCACCTGGGCGAAAGGGAGCATCCATAGCATGCGCGGTAAAATCAGTTCGTCGTGGTGGCGATTCGGCGACGATATTCACCTGGAGGTGACTATTCCGGCCAATACCACGGCTACCATTCATGTGCCGGTGTTGGGAAATGCCACCCCGGATATTTATGAAGGGAATGTGCAGGTGGTATCGAAAGGTGAATCCACGGGGAAAGATGCCGAAGTGAAAATAACAGGATTGCATAATGATGCCGCTGTTTTCAGGGTTGGAGCAGGAACATACCGGTTTGTAGTAAGATAGAAATTGCACTGGAATATCCGTAAAGGGAAAATACGTGAGCTTAAACTATCCTCCTCTACCCCTCGGTCCCCTGGAAGGGGAAGCCAGCCGCACATTGTCAAGTATGAATACACTATATGGGAAAGATATCAGGTATGAGTCTGAGGTGAAGCCGAAAACGTAGCCTATGATACTCGAGAGGAGATTTCTCAGTCGCTTCGCTCCTTCGAAGCGACTGAGAAATCTCCTCTTTTTGTTAACTAAACGACATTGAATCGCGTTACGTAAATTACGTAACGCATAATACGCAATGAGAAAACTTTCCAATCCATTTATGGTTTCAGGTTATTCAGGACCGGCATTACCACTCCGAAAAGTTATGATTTCAACGTACTGGTATGTTCAAAAGGTAAAAATGACAGGGTTGCATAATGAGGCGGCAGTTTCAGGCTTGACGCCGGGACTTATCGGTTCGTGAAAAAAGGACGATATTATAAAGTACAGGATTGAAAAGGCATTATGTCTTTTTCATATTCTTTTAAGTGCTCATCTCTCTCTTTCCCGAATAAGTCAATTCTGAAAATTCTCGTGCCTTTTTGCAATGACGCTCATCTGAGAATTACCGGCTTCAGGAATAAACGAAATGTTATTGAATTCGGGAATAGGTTTTACAATTTTTGACTGAAATGTCATTGCAGTGGTGTAAAAAACACCGGGTATTTTCGGGGTATTCATCAAAAAGTACCAAACCAATATGAGTATACACCACAAGAAGGGACCGTGGGCTGAAATTACGAAATAGCCGTATGGAGGGACGTTTGGAGGGTGTTGATAACTATTCGTCAAAATACAAAAAAGGGGACGCTGAGATTTGGGGGGCTGAAGCGATGAAGGGGCGAGGCGAGTCGGTTGGCGGGGGAAGCACCCACCCGGCTAAAAAGCCCACCAAAAGACAGTACTCCCTTCCATGCCCAAATCCGAAATCCTGCAGTTCAGAAAACTAACAATACCTCCTTCCCGTGTATATTCAGAATTTTCAGCCGTAGCATTTAAGCTGTTGTAGTAGATATAAACAGCTGGGAGCACGCCTGAAAACACTCCAGACTATAATTCTCTGCTAACTGAAAGATGC
>DASQZK010000687.1:0-5678 GCA_035638735.1 Bacteroidales bacterium | reverse complement strand
TACCTGGTTAACAACGACGGGTCTCTGTATAAGGGATTCCCGCTCCTGGGGGTTTCACCTTTCAGCATCAGCAGTTTTCCTGGGCTGAAAGACAGGTTTAATCTTATTGTCGGTAATAATGATAACTTTTTGTATAACTATTCCGTAAAATAAGAAAAAACATTACAGGACCATGATATTATTATCTAAGCCTAAGTATTTTACAGGTTTCATTCTGGCTGTACTCACCTTGTTGTATTCATGTATGCCCAATCATTACGACCTGAATAACATCGATGATGAGATCGAATTAAATCCGGGCATCGCTGCCCCCCTGGCTTATGGATCCCTCACCATAAACGATATTCTGGAAAAGGCCGACTCAAACGGATATGTCAGGCAATTCGATGACAGCCTGCTCTACCTGACCTATTATGAAGACCTGATGTCATACCCGGCTTCCGATATCGTAGATATTCCGGACCAGGATTTCCTGGAGATATTCCTGAGCCCTGATATAAACATCCCCGAGTGGCTGATTAGTGCGATGGGCGATACCGTGCGATTTACAAAACAAAAAGACAGCCAGTTCGTGACCACCCATAATGAACGCCTCGACAGTATACACGTTAAAACAGCCACCCTGAATGTCAACGTTTCCTCATCGTTCAGACAAACAGGTATTCTTACCATCCATTCCGATCATATTAAGCTGAACGGAGAACCGTTCAAAGAGGTGGTCCAGATAAGCGACGCTTCAGGGAACTTCAGCTATAATGCCGATATTCCTCTTGACGGAACAGTGCTGTACCTGGAACAAAACAGCCAGGATACAACCATCCTTCCCATTACCTTTGACCTTGAACTTATCAATTCGGGAAATGCCATACTGGCTACCGAAAGTTGCAATATTACCTTGTCCTTCAATAATATCAGCTTCAGCAGTATGTATGGCTACCTTGGCGATTACAACGTGCTGATGAATAGTGGTGAAGTACAGGTTGACCTGTTCAGCGATTCACTCAGCGGCGGACGCCTGCTGTTTGCCGATCCGCGGTTCAGCCTCGATGTTGATAATTCTTACGGAATACCCATGCAGATAGCCTTGTCGAATGTTTCGGCTTACTCCGAGATAAACGACGTGACCACCGGCATTTCCTTCAACGGGGTAAATCCATTCACCATCGATGCTCCCGGCATGTCTCAAATTGGTGATACCGTGAATACCCGGATTACAATAAGCAAAGAGAATTGCAATATCCAGGATGCGATGGCAACCCAGCCGAAAACATTTACTTACGAGGTGAGCGCGAGCACGAATCCCGGCGGAGTGCCTTTGACAGATACTAATTTTGTTACCGACAGCAGTGATCTGAAAGTCGGTTTTGAAGTGATTCTGCCGGTATGGATCAGCGCCGATGGCTTCTCGCTTGAAGATACGCTCGATTTCGATTTCAGTGACCAGTTTGGCAGCGATGTGGATATGATTGACTATCTCCGGCTAACCCTCGATGCCGTTAACGGAATACCTATGAAGGTGAACATGCAGATGTATTTTGCCGACTCGACATACCAGGTTGTCGATTCACTCTTCCACGACAACGACCTTTTACTGGCCGGAGCTCTGCTCGACAGCAATGAAAAAGTGTCGGAAGCTTCGGAAAACACGAAGGCCGTGGAATTTACCATCGCCAGGCTCGAAGCCCTTAAACCGGTGAAATACGCCTTTATTCGCGCCCGGGTGAATACCAAAGATGCTTCACAGGGAAAATATGTTAAGTTCTATTCTTATTATACGGTCGATTTTAAGTTGAAAGTCAAAGCCAATCTGACACTTAACTCGAAAGATCGTAGCAATTGATAACAGGAAAACAGAGTATTATGCAAAATATTTACAGGTATGGACTGCTACTGACTGCAGTTGTCATTTTTACCTCTACCAAACTTTCTGCCCAATACAATAACACCTTCTATTTCATGAAAGGTGTTCCCCAGTCTTACCTGGTTAACCCGGCCTTCCAGCCCGATTGTAGTTTCTTCCTTGGTTTACCGGGCCTGTCACCTCTGCAGGTACAGGCTGGAAATCGCTCCTTCAGCCTGGGAGATGTCCTGACTTACAACAATGAAACAGGAATGCTGATTACCCCGTTTCATCCGGATGGGAATAAACAGGCTTTTCTCGCCCTGATTCGCGACAGGAACAGCTTTGAATACCAGGTTTCCACCTCAATATTGTCGTTTGGCAGCCTCGTGTCGGAAGGGACCTATTTCAACTTTGATGTCAGGGAAAGGGTTACCGGAAACGTCTCCTTACCCGGCGACCTGTTGCGATTCCCGGTGTTCGGCCCCGACTCTGCCATGACCTACGATTTTAACGGGCTAGGTATCGATATGAACGCCTTTAGTGAATTTTCGCTGGGTATAAGCCAGAAAATCGGCGACAGGCTTAGTGTGGGTTTGAAGGGGAAAGTCCTGTTCGGCCAGGCCAACCTGCGTACCAAAAAAACCGACTTTGTGTTTACCTCCAATGAGGATGCCTGGCCGGTTCATTCCAATATAGAACTCGATGCTGCTGTCCCCTTCGTCAACGTCGTGTATGATGAAAACGGGATGATAGATTTTGATAAATCCGGTCTGCGCGACAATCTCGAAAAGGATATTCCACGGCTGGCAATTAATCCCCGTAATTTCGGTCTTGCCATGGATGTCGGTGTCGATTTCAGGGCCTTGGACTGGCTGCAGCTGTCGGCCAGCCTGGTGGATTTCGGACGTATAAAGTGGAAGGATGGTGTTCACAATCTCAAAAATAATGTCGATTATGAATTCCTCGGCATTAAGATCGATCCGGACGATGATGATATTATGCAGAGCTTTGCCGATTCCCTCGATGAGACCTTCAATAATTTTACGGCTACCGAAGAGGGTTACAGCACCTGGTTACCTTCGAAATTATATGCCGGAGCCGCTTTTTACGTTCATCCGAAGATCAGCTTCGGTATTTTATCGGGAACATCTTTTTACAATGGCGACGTGCGCCAGCAGTTTACCCTCTCTGCCAACCTGTACCCGGTAAAACTTATCAGTACTACCTTCAGCTATTCGGTTATCGACGGGACGTATAAAAATATCGGCTTCGGCCTTGCCCTTAAAGGCGGTCCGTTCAATATGTACCTGGTAAGCGATACGGGACCCTCCGTTTATTTTTGGCCGTTAGATACCCGGTACATCAATTTGAAAATCGGATTCAACCTCGTTTTCGGATGCAGGAAACAGAAGAAAACGTACGATATGCCCCTGGTTGACTAAATGTCAAACATGTGAAAAAATGTTAATGAACATCCGGAATTTCAGAACTCTCTGAAAAAAGGCTACATTTGTAAAAATTTAAAAAGAAAAGGCCTTGATCAGAATTCTGTTAATATTTTTCCTGATATACCTGGTTATAAGAATGCTGGGTCGCATGCTCTTCCCCAATACGGGTAGCAGTAATGGTGGGTACGAATACCAGGGCAGCAAAGGTCCGAAGGAAGGTGAGGTTAAAGTTGAAGATCCCGGGAACGGAAACAATAACACCAAAAAACATCTCAGAAAAGATGTTGGTGACTACGTCGATTATGAGGAAGTAGACTAAACGTGTCTGAAAATAAAACAGCGAATGGTCGCAACACCACGGCGCTTCTCTGAGTTCGTCACGCACAGGTTTCTCCAGGTTAGGGGTGGTTTCAATAACCATTACCAATGAATTCATGGCTTACCGTTACCGGCCCGTCTCCAGAGGCAGTTTACCATAGAACCACCAAAAACAAATCATCGCCTGTCGGCAGCAGAGCGTCGTTCCTGCATGGACACGTTGTTCTGGAATAATACCGCCCCATTTTGCCGGATACCACTGAATCAGCACAAAAACCGTGTAAATATTACACAATCAATGTGAATTATTTACACAGTTTTCAGAATAGATGGTTTAAAACGTATATCTATGGTGTTACCAGGTTTAAAACGTTCCCTCTCCGGTGATCCGGGGGTATCCTTAGCGTACAATAATGATAAACCAATAATTGAGCAGGATCAGCAACCCCCTGCAATCCTTTTTTTCTTGGTTTTCCTGGTAAGGACAGGTTTTTCAGGCACTTTCACCTCCATTGATGCCGTTGATGTTTCAACAGCTCCGCCCAGGGCTTGTGAGGCGCCTTTGCGGAAGTTATACCTGGCAATTTCCTCATCGGGGCTGGTCTGTTCCGGAGCTTTTGGGTTCATAATAGTTTCGGCCCAGTAGTTGAGACCACCCTGCAGGACGTAGTTGTTCTTATACCCGAGCTGGCGGGTGATCATCCAGGCTTCGTTAGCGTTCAGGGTACCGTTGGAATAGAAAACGTTCATTTTCACATCCTGGTCGATAATGTCCCTGTAAGAATCCGAAAGAACTTCACTGAGCGGGATATTGACCGCTCCCGGAAGGCTGAATTTCTCGAATTCAGCGGGTGTCCTGACATCGATAAGGCGGAGTGTCGGATCTTTTTTAATAAGCAGATCGGCTACATTGTCGGGAGTGACATACTGCTCATAGCTTATTGCTTTTTCGAGGAGCTGGTTAGCGCTGAGCTTATATGGTTTGGTTTTGTTTTGAGGTACCGCTGCTATAATAAGGGCCAGCGGAAGTATAAATGCTGCAAGAATGATTCTCGGTTTCATGTTTTAACTGTTTTTCTGTAGTTGTTGAAATTACCGTGACATACTAGTATTCTTCCCGGGGGAATTTCTTTTCAGACCATTCACCAACCCAGAACATACCCAGGGCGACCAGGGTAAGAAGGAGGGCCAGGACACCGTCGGAGAGTCCGAGTGACTGGCTGAGTTTGGGGTAACCCAGGAATTTGGCCTGGTAGAAGCCTTCCCAGAGTGGGTAACCTTCAGCGAAAATGAAGATACCGATGAACAGTCCGCCAATAAATACCATACCGTCTATTTTACCTATGGAAGCAGCACACATGCTGGTCCCGGGGCAGAAGCCGCCCATAATGAATCCGGCACCCATGATGACACCGCCGGCGATAGCGGAATAAACGTAAGTAGGATTAATATAGAGCATGCTCAGGTCGACCCAGCCAAACAGGCTGAAGAAGAGAAGGCCCAGCATGGCGGTGATCCCTGCGGTGAAGAATACCTTTAGCACAACAGTGTCGTAGCCATAAAAGACACCGGCCAGTTTACGGCTGGAGGAGAATCCGCTGCTCTCAAGGACGAAGCCGAAGCCTATACCAATGATGAAAGCCAGCAATAAGTTTGTGTTTGGAGAAATTATATTATATCCGATTAGTGGTCCCATTTTAATAATGCTTTAGGTGGTTAAATCCAGTTTTTTCTGAAAAAATATGCCAGGGCGAAAGCTGATCCGAAGATGGCGGCCATGGTGATGATACCGCCGACAGAAAGTACAGCCATGCCGCTCAGGGCAGTGCCGCTGGTACAGCCGCGCCCCATCTGCGAACCGAAGCCGAAGAAGATACCACCGAGCAGGGCAAAAAGTAGTCGTCGCTTTGATGTGATCTTTGGCGAGTGTTCAACTTTCACGTTCAGACGGCCTGCCAGGGCACCCGAAAGGAAGCCCCCCACAATGAGACCCAATACTTCAAATACAAGCCACGATTTCATGAGATGATCGCCGTGGCTGGCGGTAATACCTTTATAAAAGGCAGCCT
>DASQZK010000686.1:0-2702 GCA_035638735.1 Bacteroidales bacterium | reverse complement strand
GACGAGTTGCTCAAACAGTTTTTTGGAGGCTGAATCAGCATTTTGAGCGCATTCATTCGCCCATCGATTGTAATCATTGGCACTGCTTTCTTCCATACTGCGGGCAAGGGTAAGCATTTCACGTACATCGTGAATTTTCTTCACCTCTTCGGCAGCTTTCATTTCTACTTCACCTTTCAGGAACAAAATTCTTTCGGCCAGGCGTTCAATATGCATCATTTCTTCAATGGCGGTTTTCCTGAACAGGTTAGCCAGCAGGTCAAAACCCTGATCGTCGCAATGAAAATGGAAAAACATATACTGGTGAACGGCCGAAAGTTCGTCGGCTACTGCTTTATTGAGCAATTCGATACTTTTTTCTTTCATGGATAGTTGTTTTACAGGTTTTTTACAAAACATTAAAATTACGAAAAATATCGAGGAAAACATAGCAGGGACACGCTACGTTACAGACTCTTATCCTTTTAAGGGTAATGATAGTATATCATTGGATTTTGCAGGAAGAGGGCAACCGTAAAAAAAATATGTATAATAATTACTCAATTAGTGTGTAATTATTATACATATTTTAAAGACTTAAATACAGTATTATTGGTACATTCGTCCTGTACAGTTATCGTACAATGAAATGAACGGCAACAGAAGTTGACCGGAGCCCGACATTATCTTCAGCCACAGTCCGCACAGTATAATCGCCTTTCGGGACATCATGCCAGATAAAGGTTTGAGAATCTGGTTTGGCCGAGCCGATAAAATGGTTATTTGCATAAAACTTTACTGAATAAATCCATTCATCGTCAGCGGTTCTCAGATCAAATGAAACATCGTTGCCTGCCTGGTATTCATCTTCAGGTGTTTGGATCATAACGAAAGGATACTGGTTCATTTCAGACGTGCCGTTTTTGGCAGTCAGGAATCCGTAAGCAGCCGCCGCAGGAGCAATTGTTTGATGGACCGTATATTCATCAGCGGGTACCGACCTGTAATTTTCAACCCAAAGCTCATGTGCCGGCCATTGGGCTTCGTGTTTGTCATTAAAATAGGCGGGGTAGAGGCGGCCGTCAAGCAGTGAGAAATCGGCGTCGTGCGGGCCATTATAATCGCACCTGTCATTATCGGGTCCTGCGGCAAACCAGTCGCAAAGCACCCTTGGGCCATAAGGTACGATACCCGGTATAAAGTCATCAATCTGATCGAACCATGAATCGAGATGAAACACATACCTGGGATGGTTATGACCAACGCCCGACATCCAGACCATGTTCAGCGGATTACTTCCCAGAAAATAGCTGGTTGTGGTCACGCAGGCATCGTAATATTTTCTGGCATCGGGGTCGTTTGTAGCTTTACAGACATCCCATGCCACCATTGCGGGAATGACAAGCGGTGTAGTGGCCTGGCCATTGTTCAAAGGAACCTTCATCCGTCCGCCCATGCGCATGCTGCGGTTTTGATCAATGGCATTGGTGACCGAGTAGTCGGCAAAATTTTTCGTAGCCGTTATGAGATTTTTTTGCAATTTTTTATTCCCGACTTCAGGCGTTGTAACGTAAGCCCAGACAGCCCATTTTGTTTCGCCCAGGTCTTCGGTTTTGGCATCAATGCCTTTACGTTTAACGTCTTTTTCAAAATGGTTTTCAAATTCAGTATCACCCGTAAGTTTATATAACCAGGCATTAGCAGCCATTCTGTTTTCGATGAATAACCTTTTTTCTTCATCTCCCGGGCGGGTGTTATGGTTTGCCCAGTTCCAGGCGTTGATAGCGGCCTTCCTGTAGTCTTCCATAATGGCTGAGTAATCTTCACCGGTTTGCTTTTGGGCAAGGCCAAGACAGTAGGCATATTCCGAGGCAATGGAGGCGAAGGCATACGAATCGCGCGGGTCTTCGCCAAATACAATCCACTCGGTACAGTCGAGCCACGATGGTGTACCCTCGGGTTTACAGCTCTGGTCGGAGATGTCAGGTTCAATACGACTTCCAAAGATACCGCCGGTAGGTCCGACGTTATTTTTGAAATAATCCACCAGCCAGACGGCCTCGTCAAGAAGATCAGGAATATGTGTGCCTGCATAACCGTTATCTTTTTGCGCTTCAGGAATATTCAGCTCACCATCGCGGAAACTTTCCGGCGTCAGTTCATACGCGATGAGCAGTGAGCGGGGCACCCTGAAATGGGAGAAATAACCATCCCAGTCACCGGCGTCGTGATACCAGCCATGGATATGGGTCAGATCGACGGAGCGATCAAAGTTATCGAATATCTTTTGCTTCTGGTTCTTCCCACTCTCATCGGTAAGGTCCAGCGTCCTGATTTTTGTATATACCAGTTTGCGGTTTTCCCATTCGGGTCGCGGCCATCTGAGGGCATAAGGTTCTTCAAGGGCCGTCAGTGCTCTTTCGTAATATAGGGCACGTGTAACATAAAAGAAGGGATCGTAATAAGCATCCGGATCGATGCGGAAGGGAAAGGATATTCCCATATTTTCTACTGAAATAACATATTCCCCTGTCTGCGCGAAGTCTGAAAAATCGCATTGCCAAACGTTAGCACCTACAAAGCTTCCCTCTGGTAATATCTCCGGCTGGGCATTATCGGGTGAGGTCCCCAGCTCCTTCTGGAGTGTTACTTTGCCGGTAAATACGGAATTCTGGCTGGTTTTTCCTCTCTCAACGGGGTAAATGTGGAATTCCAATCTGGAC
>DASQZK010000685.1:0-2614 GCA_035638735.1 Bacteroidales bacterium | reverse complement strand
AGGAAAATAAAAATGGCCATCACCGGTCAGGGCGCCGCCTCCAAGGAACAGGTCGCCTCCATCTTGTGCAAAATACTGGCTATTGAACTGGAATCTGTAAGCCTGGATGCTACAGATGCCCTGGCAGCTGCATTGTGCCACTTCTACCAGGATAAGGCCATAAAAACGACAGGTTCATACCGGGGGTGGGATGATTTTCTGAAAAAAAATCCAGGCAGGGCTGTTTGACAATCCATCGCCCCGGACATCTCAACGGGCAAAAGAATGAACAGACAGGGTTCCCGGCCTCCTGCCAACAGCTACTCCTGCAAAATAGGAATGAAAATTATAACGCCGACTTGATTTGTCGGGCTATATCGTGAAATTCGTCCCCGGTAAACTTGAGTTTGGGACGGCTGAAATCAATATCACTGATGTGATTGATCGGAATAAGGTGTATATGTGCATGGGGGACTTCAAGACCAATGACAGCAATACCTACACGCTTACATTCAATGACCTCGTCGATAGCCCGCGCCACTTTCTTGGCAAAAATCATCATACCACCCAGAAGGTCATCATCTACATCGAAAATATAATCAACTTCTTTTTTCGGTACCACCAGAGCATGCCCCCTGGCAAGAGGATTGATATCAAGAAAGGCATAATAATTTTCATCTTCAGCAATTTTGTATGAAGGAATCTCTCCCGTTACGATTTTTGAAAATAGTGATGCCATAGCCGATAAATTTTAGCGTGAGATACTAACAACCTCATATTCAACTACTCCAGAAGGAACTTTTACAGATACCACATCGCCTACTTTTTTTCCCAGCAGTCCCTTGGCAATAGGTGTGGTTACAGATATTTTTCCGGCTTTCAGATCAGCTTCCGTCTCGGAAACAAGTACATATTCCATTAAGCTGTTGTTGCTCTTGTTTTTAATTTTAACCCTGTTCAGTATCTGAACGGTATCCGTATCTATCCGGCTTTCATCAATAATACGGGCATTCGCCACCTGATCCTCGAGTTTGGCGATTTTCATTTCAAGCATGCCCTGGGCTTCTTTGGCAGCATCGTATTCGGCATTTTCCGACAAGTCTCCCTTCTCCCGTGCCTCGGCTATTTGCCGGGAGATAGACGGTCGCTCAACCGAAGTAAGATGCTCCAGAGCTTTCTTCATTTTCTGTAAGCCCTCTTCAGTTACATAAATAACTTTTGACATCTTAATCCTCCTAGATTTTATATGGAAAACTAAAAAAGAATCCAGGATTTCCTGAACTCTTTTGCTTAGCAAAATTACGTTTTTTTTTAAACTTATGAAAACTTTTTCATTTGTCTTTGAGCTTTACCGAAATCGAAACGAGCTAATTCAGAAATACTTAGGATTGATGATCTCTGAGTAAATAATGGCCTTCCTGATATCAAAGTTATCGAGCATCCAGTTTATATCGTGCCGGTGACCTGTCCTCATTCCCATCGCCTCACGTTCCGACATTTTGATCTCATCATCAAAATCAGAATCCATTAATTCGTCCGATTCTGCGTCTTCGTCCTTATCAAAGGTGCCTTCTATTCTGTTTAAAGCGTCTGCAACAGTATCAAGCCTCTCGGCCCTTTCCTCAATATCCTGTGCAGCCATCTCCATTTTCACCTCCTGATCGGGAATAATAGACTGCTCAGTGTTGTATTCAGCATCATATTCACCCATGATACGCCTGAAATTCTCAGAGAAAACATCGGCTGTTGAGGTCTCCGTTTCAACACTTTCCTCATCATTACCCTGCGCGGCGTTGGGAATATTCGTCCGTGGCTTCTTTTTACCCAGTAAACCAAGAGCAACAAACACCAGGGTTACAATAAGATAAATTAAGGTATCGAAATCTAGTTTCATGACAATGGTGGTTTTATTCCCGTGAACTTCATTTACTCAATAATCTGCCTGGGGCTACCCTCGTTATGGCCACGACTAAAAGTCCTTTTCAAATAAACGATATCAGGGAATATTACGTTTTAAGGATATTGATAAATATACAAATTTTTACCTTTACAAAATAAATATCGGGGAATATGTTTATCTCATCGCATACTAAACGGTTATTGTTCGTCCTTCTATTTATCATTATCCCCCTGTCTTGTAAGAATGACAGATATATATTCCCTTACGTACATGTCGACATATATGCCCTGCTGGCAAACCTGGATGCTAAAATCGGGCCTAACGAATCGGCCTTCATGTACAACGATGCCGGTCTGAACGGACTGATCATATACCGGAGTCTCTACAACGGATATTTTGTCTTCGACCGCACCTGCACCTATGAACCCGACTTTTCCTGTACCGTAGACACGACTTCATTTTCGGGCTTTGTGAAATGTCCATGTTGCGGATCGCTCTACGCACTTGATGAAAGTGGCGGTTATGTTGCACAAGGACCTGCGAGGTATCCGCTTAAGCAATATAATGCAATTGTCGATGGCGGATTTCTTCACATCTATAACTGAGATGGCTAAGCGTGCCTTAAAAGCTCATCCTTACTGATAAAATGACGATCATGGCTTACTACTTTTGCCCTCTTATCCTATTTACATCGTCCAGGGTCAAAACACCGGGTGAATCTACGAGTGCCTTCAG
>DASQZK010000684.1:0-2580 GCA_035638735.1 Bacteroidales bacterium | reverse complement strand
CCGCGTACCCGGGGAATAATGCAGAATGTGCAGAAATTGTCGCAGCCATCCTGCACTTTGATGGATGTGCGGGTATGCAGACTTTTCTGCACGGTTTCAAAGCCGAATACATCACCTGTAAGTATGGAGGGATGAGTGATCTCTCCATTGAAATGACTGTCGACAAGTGAAAAGATGTTGTTCTTGTGTTCGTTTTCAACAACATAGGTGATATTCTCCTGCTCTTCAAGCTCTTCTTTACGATGGTTGGCCATGCAACCGGCAACAACGAGTACGCTCCCGGGATTTGCACCGGTGGCCTGGTTGATATAATTTCTCGATTTCTGATCACTCTGGTTGGTTACAGTACAGGTATTGATAACCGTTACATCCGATGCTTCACCAAATTTTACGACCTGGTATCCTGCATTGTGAAATTGCGTTACCAGGGCATCGGTTTCGTACTGGTTTAAACGGCAACCAAGGGTTTTAAATGCGACTCTTTTCATTAGAATTTCTCTCTCTGTCCTTTGTGTTAATGTTTCTGCTCCTTAGTAGCCAGCTTCGTGAATACCAGCCGGACTGGTTTTACCAACCCGGTTGAAGGGCTGCTGCTTCAATTTTTCCGGGCTTGCCTTCCAGCGAGAATTCCGTTGAGGCTGTAATGGTAATATCGGTGAATGTTCCAATAATACCCATCTGTTGGGAAGGAAACCTCACGTTGATCTTTCCTTCGGTCAGTCCGCTGAAATATCCCGGTTTCCGGTCTTTGCCTGTAACCAGAACCCTCATTGTCCTGCCAATCAGCGAATGGTTGTATTCACCCGATATTTCAGACAGGATATCTGTTAGTACATGGAGCCTGCGCTTTTTTTCTTCTTTCTCCACATCGTCGTTCCAGCGGTAAGCCGCTGCCCCCGGTCGTGGTGAATACTGGGCAATATATGCCATGTTAAAGCCAAACTCTCTCATGGCATCTGCCGTATGGTTGAACTGTTCTTCCGTTTCACCGGTAAAACCGACAATAATATCGGTAAACAGGGTGGCGTCGGGAAGTTTCTGCCTGATGTACCGGACAATATCACGATACCTTTCCATGGAATGTTTCCGGTTCATACGTACCAATACTTTATTGTCGCCCGACTGCAGCGGCAGATGGACCTGTTTGGCAATGCATTTGTACCGGGCCATAACATCAATAACCTCCGGATTCATATCCCTGGGATGCGGTGAAGTATAATAGACCAAGAACTCCCGCCCACTCTCTTCAGCCAGCTTTCCAATCTTTTCCAGGAGCCCTGCAAAATTAATCTCTTTCCCGTTCTTGTCAAAACCATACGAGTTCACATTCTGACCGAGCAGGGTGATGGTTTTATAACCGGCCCTGACAAGCTTTTTTACTTCACTGATTATCTCGGCTGAAGGCCTCGAAACCTCGCGCCCACGGGTGTATGGAACGGCACAAAAGGTGCAGAACTTGTCGCAACCGTTTTGTATCGGGACATAAGCTTCAAAATCGGAACGGTAGGTGGGCTGGATATTCCAGAGTGAAAAAATATGTTCGTTCCCGGGGATGCCCAGCGGCTTCCCATTGAAACCAGCTGCGGTTACCACACCATACTCTCTGATCATTTCCGGAAAAGTATTGGCCTCGCTCATCGGAAATACAAGATCGAAGAGTTTCAGGAACTTCTCACGGTCGGACGGAAGCATACATCCGGATATAAAGGTGACCAGGTTGCGGCTGTCCTTCCATTTGTTCCACTTGTATATGCGGGAATAAACCTTGTCGATGGCTTTCTGACGAACCGAACAGGCCAGGATCCCAACCAGGTTTGCCTCCTCTTCGTTTTCCGTGTACATATATCCCATACCTCTGATAATCGTGTGCATCCGCTCACTGTCAGAAATATTCATCTGGCATCCAAGGGTAATCAGGTGATAATACATCTCTCGTCCTCTTATTCTTCTCTTAAAAATAGACTTCGGTATACATCTGTGACTGTGAATATCCTTTTTTTTCAAGGATATCCATGCTGTCAAGAATCATATTGCTGTTACCGCACAGGTATATAAGAACGTCACTGTCAAAGGCTATAGTATCCAGATAGGCGGTTACCCTGCCGCTAAAATCCCCGCTGTCATCCCGCGATGTACAGGTAATGTAACGTCCGGGAGCACAATGATCCCTGTTATATGCTTCCTTGATTGTCGTTATGCCGTGAATCAGCGTGTAATCGGCGTCGGGAAATGACCTTGCAAAGCTGTGAAACGGTGCGATGCCCGTACCACTGGCAATGAATACAAGCTTCTTGAATGAGGGCGGTTGTGAATTGTACATAAAGAAGCCGTATGGCCCACTGATGTCTATGATGTCACCTTTGGCAAGTTTCCTCAGGCGCTTGCTTACCAGGCCTTCTTCAACCTCGCGTACAAGTATCTCGAGGTAATCATCATTTATGCCACTGTAAATCGAATACTCCCTTGAATTGGCCGACTCGTGTAACCCGGCAACAAGGTGCTGACCGGGTTTAAACTGCATGCCGTTCCTGCTGAACCGCAATATATATGTGCCTTCGCACATATCTTTCACTTCCTTAA
>DASQZK010000683.1:0-6084 GCA_035638735.1 Bacteroidales bacterium | reverse complement strand
AGGATCCCGTTCTTTACCGGTTCGAAACACATGGTAAAGAAGGTTGAAGAGATGATCAGAAAAGAAGGTTAAGCCTGAAAACATCGCTTTTTGTTCCGGTTTTACTCTGCTTTAAGCGGGTGAGTGAATTTAAAGGTGCTGCCTTTGCCCGGGTCGGATTCGACCGTAATGCTGCCGCCTAAAAGATCGACCAGCCCCTTGGTGATACTGAGACCCAAACCTGTACCCCCGCTATGCGAGGCATTTTCGGCCTGCATAAAACGTATGAAAATCTTCTCAAGGCTGTCACGGGGAATTCCGGAACCAGTATCTTTCACATAGAATTCAACCAGCCTGCGATTCTTAACCGTAACCAGACGATAACCAATTTCGATATACCCCTCGTCGGTGAATTTGACAGCATTGTTAATCAGGTTATCAAAGATCTGCTTCATCCGGTGACAGTCGGTATAAAGTGAAAGTTCCCTCTCATAAACAGGGGGGCGAAACCGGAGAAGCAGGCTCTTCTTTTCGAGGAATTTGCGATGCTGACGATGATTAATGAGGATTTCCTCAAGAAGTTCGTTTATCCTGCACCATTCTTTTTCGATGCGCAACTGATTCGATTCTATCTTCGATATGTCTATGATATCGTTGATCAGCATCATCAGTTGCTCGCCCGAGCTACTGATCAGACTTGAATATTTTTGTCTCTTGGACATCTCCAGTCCCTCCTGCGAAAGCAGTTCTGAAAAGCCCAAAATACTGTTCATCGGGGTGCGTATCTCATGGCTCATGTTAGCCAGGAACGCCGATTTCAGCCTGTCGCTCTCCATGGCTCTTTCTTTTTCCTCCTCCAGGTAAGCGTTTGTCTGTTTCAGCTCCTCGAGAGCACTCTGCAGTTCTTCATTCAATGCAGCATATTCTTCATTCTGTGTGGCAATTTCCTGGTTCTGATTCAGAAGCAGCATTTCATAATCTTTTATCTGGGTAATATCGGCCAGTATACCCAGCATACGTTGTGGCTTGCCATCGGGGCCATAGCTCACGATTTTGCCACTCGACATGACCCATATCCACCCTCCCCCGGATTTGGCAAAGCGCAGTTCGTCATAATATTCGTTGATCTCTCCCGCCAAATATTTATCCATGAGTATAGTGACCCGGTCCTTGTCATCAGGATGTATCATAACGTCCATAGTACTGGTTTCCCAGACCGATTTGAACAGATCCGGATCGCTATAGCCAAGCATGGCGCTGAACTCGGGTGAGAAAATAGTTTCGCCCGTAACCATATTAATTTCATAAAGGCTGTAGCCGGAAGCCTGTATGGCCAGCCGCAGTTTTTCCTCACTTTCTTCAAGCGCTTTTTTGGCTTCAATAATACCTGTAATGTCTATAACCGAGATCACATTAACATCGCTAAGAGAAACAAAGTGGAACTCTGCTGTCTTGATGGTACCATCCTTACAGCGGACTTCCCATACATGTTTTTCGACATCAGCAGCATTTGTCATGGCTCTATTGACCGACTTGTTCCATTTTTCCAAAATCTCTTTCCTGTCGTTTCCCCCGGGGCAGGCAAGATTCCACCAGTTGTCGGTGTTTTTTACATCATCGGCAGAATACCCGTACGTTTTTACAAAATTACGGTTCAGAGCCGTTATAGTTCTGTTCTTCCCGGCCAGGACAATGGGAATGGGATTCTCCTCGATAACTGTTCTAAACCGCTCCCCGCTTTCCCTGACTTCCCTCTCGGCGTTCTTCTGAGCAGTAATATCCTGAATGATGCCGAAAACAAGGTTGCACTGCTTGTTATATTCAGCAATGGAATGAACGTCGATAATTTTACCGTCCGATTTTCGTTTGATCTTGAATTCAAGATCATACGGTTTCCCATTTTGGATCAGGTCAACAAGTGCACGGTCAAGAACGTTCCGGTATTGCTTCAGAGGAATTTCCTGGATATTTTTCTGATTCAGTTTCCCGGTCTTCACCCCGTATATTTGTGAGGCCCCCGGTGACCCGATCATCGTTTTAGCATTAAGGTCAAGCTCCCAGTGTCCCAGGCGGGCCACTTCCTCGGCCCTGGTAAGTCGCTGGCTGATCATGTCGTTCTCCAGCTCCCGGGCAATCCTTTCGGTGATATCATACGCAATAACAATTGCCCTGAGTTCCCCGGAGTGATGTTTAAAAAAGGAAGACCTGCATTCAAAGGTGCGAAATGTACCGTTTTTATGACGGAAACGCCAGATATCAACCGATTTTGCCTGGTTCGCCTTCAGCGCTTCAAATTTTACCGCTGAAGGTCCGAGATCGTCGGGATGTATAAAGTCCTGAACGGGATGACCAAGAAGCTCACCCGGATGGTAACCTAATATATCGATGTACTGGTCATTAACATAGGTGTAGTTACCGGCTGAATCAATCTCGGTGATTAACTCCGCCATATTGGTGACCAGGCTGCGGTATCTTCGCTCACTTTCCTTTAAGGCCTCTTCCACCAATATCCGCTCACTCACGTCACGTATCACCCCAACAATACCGATAACCTTATTGTCCTTTCCAATTACCGGAGTTTCTTCAATTTCTATCCATATTTTCGTCTTGTCTTTTCTCACAGCCTCCAGGAGGTAAGCTTCCTGTTTTTCCCCCGTGTCGATGGCCTGCTGGGTTTTCCTCCGTCCTTCCTTATTTATGGGATGGCCGGTTATCAGCGTTCTCCAGTCACGGTGCATTTCTTCCACAGTGTATCCGAATAAAGCCTCACACTGGGGACTGATAAAGGTAAGCTCGTGATTTGTATCATGAATATAATGGACTTCGCTCCCGTGATTGATGATCCATGACAGCCACTGATCCTTTTGAATGCGGTGTTGCAAATTTCCCGAAAGTTCCTTTATGTTGTCTTTTCCGTCAACCTCCAAACCTGCAGAAGCCAGGTTGTTCTCCAGGTTCTTTATAATCTGAAGCAATTCCTCATACGTCGGCAACTTGTCCATATATTACAAAATAAAAACAGACTTCTGAAAATCAACAGGTCATTGAAAATTGATTTTTATACAATATAAACAAACATTCTAATCAAGGCAATGGTAATCGTAAAATTAGTAGCTCCAATGACAATTCAGAAATAGTAAGCCCGCCTGAAAATGTTATAGTATGGACTAATTTTTGTTTTAAAATGAGCCCCTGGGATATTTAGGGTAATTTTCATTAGATTTGCAGGCGGAAAATATTTGATGCTTAAGGATATTTATAAAGACCGGCAAGAAATAGAGATGATTTCCGGACTGTTGCAGGAGCCGGAGGGGAAAGTATTGCATCTTAAAGGGCTGTCGGGCTCATCACGATCTGCCTGTATTCGCGCCTGCCTGTCCAAAATCCGGGGCACCCACCTGATCATTCTCAATGAAAAAGAGGAAGCCGCTTATTTCTACAATGACCTGAGTTCCCTTGGTGGAAACGATCACATCATGTTCTTTCCCTCGTCATACACAAGGTCTATCCAGTATAAAAAAACCGATGAAGCCAACATCATAACCCGTACCCAGGTTCTGAAAAGACTGAGTGAAAGACGGGTTGAGAATTTTGTGGTGACATATCCCGAGGCCCTTATGGAAAGGGTGATAAGCCGAAAAGCTCTTGACGACAACACCTTTCAGATGAAAGAAGGCGAAAAGATCGACCGGGAATTTTTGAAAGAACTGCTGGAAACCTATACGTTTGAACTGGTTGACTTTGTATACGAACCGGGTCAGTATGCCTTGCGCGGAAGTATTATTGATATCTTCTCCTTTTCTTCAACTCATCCCTGCCGGATTGACTTTTTCGGCGACGAGGTAGAGTCCATCAGAACCTTTGACGTTGAGAACCAGCTCTCTGTCGAAAAAGTAAAAAAAATAACCATTGTGCCGAATATACAGTGGGAAAAAGAACGATCGGTAAAACGCGTTTCATTCCTTGAGTATCTTCCCAAAAACACGACGGTATGGACTGATGACCTCGGGATTATATTTAACCGTGTCGATGATATCTATGATAAGACAGACATAGAGGATGATGAAGATAAAACCCTGGTTAAAAGCGAAGTAATCGCAAATGCCCATGACCTCGCTTCAGATATTTCGAAACATAATAAGGTTGAGTTCGGCACCTTTTTCCTCAAGAAGGCCGATCACGAGTTTCACTTTAACACTGCACCGCAGCCTGTCTTTAACAAGAATTTCGAACTTCTCGGTGCCGACATAAAGCAAAAGTGCGACGACGGATACGAGGTAAGAGTCCTTTCTGACAACGAAAAGCAAATTGACCGCCTGAAAGATATTTTTCAAGAGGTAGATCCCTCCATACGTTTTATCCCTGAACTGAAGACATTGCACGAAGGCTTTATCGATCATGATCTGAAGCTTTGCCTGTACACCGATCATCAGATTTTCGAGCGATATCACAAGTACAGGATCCATGACCGCTACAGCCGGAAGGAATCCATCTCAATGAAGGAACTTACCGATCTTAAACCCGGCGATTACATTGTGCATGTCGACCATGGAATTGGCATTTTCGGAGGATTGGAAACCATTGAGGTAAATGGCAGGAAACAGGAATCAATACGACTGATATATAAAGACAAAGATGTATTGTTTGTCAGTATTCATTCGCTTCACCGTATATCCAAATACAAGGGAAAGGATAATGAAACACCGAAAATATACAAGCTGGGAACCGGTGCCTGGCAGAAACTGAAGGCCACTACCAAGAAGAAAGTAAAAGACATCGCCGGAGAACTTATCAAGCTCTATGCACAGCGGATGCAGGAGGAAGGTTTTCAGTTCAGCCCCGACACCTATTTGCAGCAGGAACTGGAAGCCTCATTCTTATATGAAGATACGCCCGACCAGGAGAAAGCCACCCGTGATGTAAAAGAGAGCATGGAATCGTCACACCCCATGGACAGGCTTGTCTGCGGCGATGTCGGCTTCGGTAAGACAGAGGTGGCTATCAGGGCTGCCTTTAAAGCTGTCACCGACTCGAAGCAGGTGGCGGTACTTGTCCCCACAACAATCCTGGCCCTTCAGCATTACAATACGTTCAAAGATAGATTGAACGGCTTCCCCTGCACAGTGGAATATATAAGCAGATTACGCAGCCCGGCCAGTCAGAGGGTCGTGCTGGGTAAAATGGCCCGGGGCGAAGTGGATATCGTCATCGGCACACATAAACTTGTTGGCAAGGACGTGAAATTCAAGGATCTTGGTCTGTTGATCATTGACGAGGAACAAAAATTCGGCGTGAGTGTAAAAGAAAAACTTCGTCATATAAAACTTAACGTCGACACCCTCACCCTTACCGCTACACCGATACCCCGCACGCTCCAGTTTTCACTCATGGGTGCACGTGACCTGTCAATCATTAACACACCCCCTCCAAACCGCCATCCGATCATCACCGAACTACATACCTTTAATGAAGATATTATCAGGGAAGCCATCGAATACGAAGTTAATCGTGGCGGGCAGGTCTTCTTCATACACAACCGCGTTCAAAATATTACCGAGGTTGAGCAGGTGATAAACCGGGTTTGTAAAGGTGCCCGCACCGTAATTGCACACGGACAAATGGAAGGTCGTAAACTCGAAAATATCATGCTCGATTTTATGCAGGGCTATTACGATGTGCTTATCGCTACATCGATTATCGAATCGGGCCTGGACATTCCCAATACAAATACGATTATCATAAATAATGCACATCATTTCGGTTTAAGTGACCTGCACCAGCTCAGGGGCCGGGTGGGAAGGTCGAATAAGAAGGCCTTTTGTTACCTTCTCTCACCTCCGGTTCAGCTGCTTACACCGGAAGCCAGGCGAAGACTCAGGGCCATCGAGGAATATTCGGAACTTGGCAGCGGGATGAACATTGCCATGCAGGACCTCGATATTAGGGGAGCCGGGAACCTGTTGGGGGCCGAACAAAGCGGTTTTATTGCCGATATCGGTTTTGAAACATACCAGCGTATACTGAGTGAAGCCATACTCGAACTGAAAGAAAATGAGTTCAAAGATGTCTTTACAAAACCAGGCGAAGAAGAAAAGGAAAGACAGT
>DASQZK010000682.1:0-3801 GCA_035638735.1 Bacteroidales bacterium | reverse complement strand
GTGAAGGCTTAGTATGCTG
This sequence comes from Bacteroidales bacterium, assembly GCA_035638735.1. GTDB lineage: Bacteria > Bacteroidota > Bacteroidia > Bacteroidales > DASQZK01. Next base: position 3,782 of record DASQZK010000682.1, on the reverse strand, counting down.
GTGTTTGACATGTTCATTGTCATTTCCGGAGAGCCTGATAATTTTAAAATCGGTACCGTTTTTTCCGGCGAGGTATTCTTCCCAGCGGGCCACTTCGTCTTGCTGGGCTGTGAAATAAAAGATCTGGCGGCCTTCGCGGCTTATCTCCGTGAGTGCCCGGATAATGGCGGTAGCCCTTACATCATCGCTGTTTGCCAACAGTTCGTCGGCGAGGACCGGCAGCTTAACGGTGGTTTCCTGTGTCTCTATGAAAGCGAGACGCACAGCCAGCAGCAGTTGAATGCGGGTTCCTGTCGATAGTTCAGAGAGGTTCAAACCGCTGCTGTTCATGGTGTCGTAAGCGCGGAAAGCCGGTTCGCCATTTTCCCGGAGTTTCAGTTCATACCGGCCCATGGTGATGCGGTTCAGGAGTTCGCCGGCCCTTTTGAATACTGCCGGCCTGTTCTGTTCCGAAGTCTCTTTCGTGAGATGTTCTGCAATCAGGTTCCCGGTGACTGAGGCGAGGTTCACATCGAACAGTTGCCCCAGACGGTCGAGGGCATCATCTCTCCCGGCCATGGCATCTTCGAGGTTGTGTCCTTTCTTCTTATTGTTGACAAGGGCCTGTATTTCATTTATTCGCTTATTTAATTCTTTAAGTTGTTCTGCCTCACCGGTGTATTTCGCCAGTTTCTCTATCGCGTTCTCCATAGCTGTGGTCTCGATTTCGTCGGCGAGTCCCGGGTAAAGCGGATGCTTTTCCAGTGTTTTCCGGCGGTCATTTACCAGGATGGAGGCCTCGTAAAAGTCCTGGCTTACTTTTCTGTAGTTATCGAGTTTTTCGACCAGGCGCCTGATTTCCTCTTTATTTCCCGGATCAACAGCCAGCCGGTTATATATAGCTTCCAGTTTTACCGTGTTTCTCTGGAGGTCGTCCTGGCGTTCGCTTATTTCACTGGTAAGTCTCTCGGTTTCACCAAACAGGTTACGACGCGTGTTTTCATCCTGATTGAGTTTCTTCCAGGTTGTTTTTGCCTGCACGGTATCGGAAACAGCCTCAACATTGCACTGCTGCAGCAGGTCGTTAATTTTCCCCAGCTCATGCATATATTTTTGCTTCAGGATCTTGATATTGGCTGCCAGGGCTTCTTTTTCCGTGTGCTGTTGATGCCATACCCTTGCATTTACGAGGAACCAATAAAGTCCGGCATAGTCTGCCGGTACGGTTTTCAGTTTTTCGAGCCATTCATCACGGACCCGGTCCACCTGTTGGAGTTCGACGAGTGTTTGCCCGCGTTGTTTTTCGTAGTCGGAGATTTTATCCCTGTTTTTCCCCATTTCTTTTGCCAGTCCGAGCTCTTCGACGAGTTGCTGGAGTCGTTCCGACACGCTTTCGGTGTTCCATTCGTGCGGTTCCTGTAAGCCGGTATTCGAAAAATCCTTTTGTCTGATTCCGGGAAGACTGCTTGAATTTTTTCGGGTAGCAAGCCAACCAGATAGTGCAGCCAGAAGGATGCCTGCCATCCAGGCCCAGCCTGCGAAAATGGCCAGCAAACCGGTCAGAATGGTGATTCCGATCATGGCAGGGAGAAGCCATGACGGCATGCCTGCCGTACCTTTTTGCTCCTGCAGCCAGTACGAAAGTGATTTTATCCCTTCACTCAACGTTTCAGGATCGGCCACTTCCCGGTCGTCAACCGCAGTTTGTAGTTCATGAATACGGGCGTCCCACTGCTGCTTCTCAATGATCACGCGGTTGGCTTTCTGCAGGAAGCGGTCGAGTTCTGCCACGTCGGGAAGGATGAGCCCGTTAAAATCAGATAAGCCGGGGGTATGGTCAAGTTGTTTTAGCGCTTCCTGTTCCTTTATGAATGCTTCTTGTTTTTTTTCGGACGTATTACTGATGTTACGATCAAGATCCTCAATATTTTCGATCCGTTTTTCCAGTTCGTTCAGTAGTTTGTCATCGATGCCGTTAGGTGGCAGGTCGAGGGCGGAGAGCCGCTCACCTTTTACTTTCAGACCGGCTTTGGCACGTTCCAGTTCGTGGCTTGTTTTTTCGAGTCCTTCTTCCAGTTCCAGGATTTCGGAATACTCATTTCCGTTTGTTTTTTCGAGGGCTGCCGGGAAACCCCCTAGTCGTTCCTCTTTTGTTTCAAGGTCTTTTCGTGCTTCCAGGAAGTCTTTGACCAGTTTATATAATTGTGCAAGACGGGCTGAATTCTCGGCCTTATCGCGTTCATGAGTTAGGTTTTCGAGATGGTTTTCGTCGTCTTTCAGGTCATTATGTTCACGAAGTATTTGCTTAAATACCCCGTCTGCTTTCTCATAATCGGAGTATTCCTTCACGGTTTGTTTCCTGATCGTATCGGAATAACCGAGTTTCGAGGCCGCCTCATCAATATCGTAGCCACCGATCGATTCTCTTACGATCTTCCTGGCAAGTTCATTTTCATTTTCGGTTACCAGTTCGTGTAATGCCAGCATGTACCGGCCCTGTGCTTCGGCGGGTGGAAGTGCGGCAAGAGGTTCATCCTGTCCGTTCCGCTGGACACTGATAAAGGACGAGTCGATTTTGAATATCCACGGCTCGTCTCCGATAGCTGCCGATGCTTCGGCCTGTAAGCCCGAGGTATGAGTGTGCCACAGAAGTTGTTGAATAACCCTTGCCGAAGAACTTTTGCCGGAAGCATTCGGACCGGCGACCACATTGATTTGCGGTGACAGCTTATCGTAACCACCGAGCCCGTTTGTGAAGCCGGGCATTTTACGGATACTGATGTGTTTGAATATGAGGGGACTTTTTACTGACATGGGTTTCTCAGTTAGCCTGTTGGTTGATAAATTCATTGAGCAGCCTGTTGCATTCTCTCAGGATATAGCGGTCAGCTTCTTCGTGTAACGTTCCGTTATCGGCATCATTAAGCGACAGAGGTTGATAGGTGACGGCATTGACCAGTTTCTCACGTTCACTGTACCAGCGTTCGCGAAGGCTTTCCAGCAACTCTGATGAGCGGCCCTCGCGGAGAGCCAGTATGGTGCCGGCGACAATGCCTGCCGGGGAAGGCTGGCTGGCTAGTTCGTGGAGGTTTTCGACCGAAGGCTCTGCATTGTTGATCACTTTGCGGGGCAGGACAATCGTTGCAGATTCCACATCGGGCCGGTAGTCGGGCACATTTGCGGCCCATCTCGACAGCACATTGACATCGCGGTGGCGGCCTTCGAGTTTTATATCGTAAATAAGGAACCGGACCTTCTCGAGCTCGGTAGTGATAGCCCTGGCATGATCGCGGAGTGACGAAGTGATGATATCCCTGAATGAATCTTCATTCTTCGCTCCTGTTATATTGACACTTATGTTTTCATACCTGACCGGCGAAAAAATAACTGGTTTTACCTCCATTTTATGCTTCCCCGAGACGGTAAGCATAAGAGGACTGTGAAGGCCTGTCTCTTTGGGACTAAGGGCGTGAGGTGATCCCGGGTAGCAGACGAATGGGTTTTGCCCGTGCAAAATGGTTGGTTTGTGAATATGGCCGATTATCCAGGCATCGACATCTTTGTTCAGCAGGTTGTTTAGGTCGAAAGGTCCATATTTCTTTTCGCGGCTGAAGGCGTCACCATGGAAAATACCGATGGCCGGGAAATTCGGATCAAGGCCTTGGGAGGTAAAATTCACCAGCGGACTTTCGGGTACATATTGCCGGGGAAAGGACCAGCCGACAAACTGGACAGTCTGGTTGTTCCTTGTAATGGTTTTAACCTCCCACTCGCCGTTATGCCCCAGGATATGCACATTCTCA
>DASQZK010000681.1:0-7100 GCA_035638735.1 Bacteroidales bacterium | reverse complement strand
TTACGATCTGGCTATCCTTGCCGGGATATGCGGAGCCTACGATCCTGAAACCGGTACCGGCAACCTGGTGAGGGTTGAGAAAGAGCGCTTTGCTAATTTCGGCGCCGAGAGTCCCGCCGGCTTCCTGACGGCAGACCGGCTTGGCTTTCTTTCCGGCGATGAGCTGTGGACAGCCGGCTGGATGGCCGACCATCCCGGACCTGCTTCATCATTCATTGAGGGTGTCCCGGCGGTAAAAGGGATTACCGTGGAAGCCGCCAGCGGAACAGCAGAAACAATCAATGAAATGAGAAAACGGTATTCTCCCGGCACAGAAAGTATGGAAGGCGCGGCTTTTTTTTATGTTTGCCGGCGCGAAAATCTTAATTTTGTGCAATTGAGAACGGTTTCAAACAGGGTGGAGCCCAGGGACCGGTCGAAGTGGAAGATTGACCTGGCGATCGATAACCTGGCCACCGGGCTGAAAAATTTAATACAACAACTACATGAGTAAAATAAGACTTGGCTTTTCAACCTGTCCCAATGATACTTTTATGTTCGATGCTCTTGTGAATGACAGGATTGACAGGTCCGGCCTCGAAGTGGACGTAACGATGGCCGATATCGAGCAGCTGAATACGATGATCATGGCCGGTGAGCTTGATATTTCAAAGATCAGTTTTGCTGTTTATCCGGCGGTAGCCGACAGGTTCCTGATTATGAATGCCGGGAGCGCCGTGGGGTACCAGAACGGGCCGTTAATTGTGAGCCGGCACAGGATCTACCCCGATGAACTACCCGACGTACACATGGCCATACCAGGTGTTCATACTACGGCCAATCATCTCCTTGAAATACTTTTCCCCCCGGTAAAGAAAAAAACGGAATATCTTTTTTCCGATATTGAAGAAGCCTTGCTGAGCAACGAGGTTGATGCAGGACTTATCATTCACGAAACCAGGTTTACGTATCGGAAAAAAGGGCTGCGGAAAGTGGCCGACCTGGGTGAAAAATGGGAGGAGACGTTTAAAGTGCCGGTGCCACTGGGAGGTATCATCATCCGCCGCGACCTTAATCCGGATGTGATACTAAAAGCTGACCGGCTGATGCGACAGAGTGTTGAATATGCCATGTCCAACCCAAAAGCATCGGAATCATTCATTAAAAAACATGCCCAGGACTTGACATCCGAAGTGGTTAATCGTCACATCGATCTTTATGTTAACGATTTTTCTGTCGGGCTGGGTGAAAAGGGACGGAAGGCCATTACGTTCTTTTTCGAAAAAGGGAAGGAGAAAGGACTGTTTGACTACGGCGACAGGAATTTCTTTGTTGAATAACGGGCTTTGGCTTTTCTGATCAGATTGCGGGGGAATTCGGCTTTGAAGGAATTTGGCGGACATGGTCAGAGGGACATACAGACATTAAAATATGGGATAATTATGATAGTGATTACAGGTGCAGCCGGCTTTATTGGAAGTAACCTTCTTGCAAGGCTGAATGAAGAAAACTACAAGGATATTGTGATTGTAGATGATTTCAGCAGGAGTGACAGGAGGCCTAATTACGGGAACAAGGTTTATTCACAGATGGTAGACCGTAACGATTTCATAACCTGGCTTGAAAAAAATCAGGCGGATGTACAGTTCGTGTTTCATCTGGGCGCGCGTACCGATACCACGGAATTTGACTGGAAGATCTTTGAAGCATTAAATCTTGGGTATTCCAAAAAGGTTTGGTCTGTCTGCAGTAAATATGGTATTCCCCTTGTGTATGCTTCTTCGGCGGCCACCTATGGTGACGGAGAGAAGGGTTACGACGACGATCATGCCATCATCCCCGGTCTGAAGCCATTGAATCCGTACGGCGTTTCAAAAAATGAATTTGACAAGTGGGTTCTTCAACAGGAAAAAACACCATCGTTCTGGGCGGGACTTAAGTTTTTCAATGTTTACGGACCGAATGAATATCATAAGGGCAGGATGGCATCGGTCGTATTCCATGCCTTTAGCCAGATCAGTGATACGGGAAAGATGAAGCTTTTCAGGTCTCATAACCCGCATTACCCCGATGGTGAACAGCTGCGTGACTTTGTTTATGTGAAAGACGTGGTTGATGTGATGTACTTTTTCATGCTTAACCGGAAAGCACCTGGGATTTATAACCTGGGAACAGGTAAAGCCGGGACCTTTAATGAACTGGTCACACAAACCTTCCAGGCAATGGGTCTTCAGCCGGCCATAGAATACATCGATACACCTGCGGACATTCGCGATAAATACCAGTATTTCACCGAGGCACGGATGTCTAAGCTGCGTAGTGTGGGGTACGACGGGAAATTCAGGACACTGGCTGAGGGTGTGCCTGACTATGTAAATAATTACCTGGTAAAGGGTGCTTACCGGTAAAACTGACCCAAGAAACAAGTCAGCTTCCCTGCTGTGGACGGAGATTATAGGAATTTATAAAAAAATTCCATAAACTTGTTTTAAAATACGGAACATAAAAATTCTTTGTATGGACAACGTCTCCATTTACATTAAGAAGCTGATTGCCTTGATGCTGTCGGCTTTTATAATGTTTCTCCTCTCATCAACCGTTTCCTGGTACCTGGCATTATCATTTGGTTTCCTGGTCCTTTCCTTCCTCCATTACAAAATTACCGGTGAAAAACCGGCCTATTTATTCGGGATGCCCGAAAGTGATACTTACCTCCGCGAGAAAGGCGGGTTCTGGTTGCTGTTCAGATGGATACTGATGTTGTTCGGCTTTTTCTACGACCTCATAGTATGGACGATAAACGGGGCTTATGTACTCTTCCTGATTTTTATCGATATTCTGTTACTGGTTAAGACGGTTCTTTTCTGGATCGTTCATGCGGTGATCTGGTTCCTGGCGCTTTTTGTGCCACCACTGGTATTTATTTATAAAATGGTTATTCACTATCTTATCTTTTGGCCATGGTGGATATACAGGCTGAGTTTTAGGAATATCAGGCTGAGTGTAAACAGTAATTTCTACCGTATTACGATCCGTGGTGCCGTACTGGCTATTTTCCTTCTTTTGCTTTTTTACGGAGCTTCAGTGCTAACAGGTGCCCCGGTCATAGTTGCCTTTGGAGTTGTCTTTTCTTTCCTGCCTGTAATATGGGCTTTCGGAGAAATTTCGTCGATGAGACACGGAAACAGGTGGAATGCAGACTTTGATGATGTTAAGATGCGTTTCGGTAGTGGCTTCGATGCCCTGAGAGCCGTGCTTTTTTACCTCACCATCATGCTGGCAGGTATCCTTATCGAAATGGGGATGAATATGCTGGGCTGGATTCCAAATGCCGGTTTTTCATTGTTAGGTCTTTCCATAAATGTTAATACCTTCATTACCCTTGTCTTGCTTTTCATCTTCGTGATTCTGCTGTTTGCTTCCCTGATGATCCCCCCTTATGTGGTATACGAAAAGGGACATGCCAACAGTATTAGCGACAGTGCTAAATTTCTTGGCATTATCGGTAAAAAGTTCTTAAGGTATATCCTATCGCTCATCCCAGCCTCTTTTTTCAGTGCCGTTCTTGCTGTTATACCCGCCATCATTGTTGTCCTGGCTGTATATATAACGCTTAACGTAAAAAATCTTATCATCGATTCCCGGATCAATACACTCAATCACTCAGCCATGACCCTGCAGGGACCTGAGAAGTTCGAAGTGGAAAAGAGAGCTGAGAGGCTGGGCTATTATAAGGAATTTCCGCAAAACGTATTTGTTGATTTCACGAACATCAAGGAACTGAACAGGCAGAAAAAAAGTCTCGAACTCAACTATGCCAAGGGCAGGAAGGACTTGGAGAAGATGGAAGACATGTTCATCCATGATGTTGACTCACTTAAAACCGGGATAGAACAGCAAGGCAACGACAGCCTGCGTGCTCCCTATGTTGAACAGATGAAGACTACCCTGGAAAGAAAGCAGGCTGATTTTAGCAAATGGAAGTCAGGCCGCACAAATGACCTGGCAAAGATGCAGGTCACTATCAGGGATATTAAAAGCAAAGTGGTCCAATTACCCATTGCTTTCCTGTTCAGCATAATGTGGTTTGCATTGTTCGGCGGACTAATACTGGCCGTTATCCTGAGTTACCTTGGTAATGTGTTCTATGCTTTATACGGGCAACGGGAAGATGACAAGCCCGTTTACTGGAGCCGGGTTGTAGCTGAAATGAAAGCGAAAGATCATAACCAGCCCCTGCTTGGCTTCACACTGCTCCTTGTTGTAGTGGCGATACTTGTATTATTGCTGATTGGCGGCGTTACCTTCCCGGCGACTATTTTTTAATCCATGTGTAAATATTACACATGGACTGTGTAATATTTACACAGATGCCGTCATCGTTACCTGGCTTATAGAGTGTCTGTCACGACGCGTTCAGAATACTTTTCGGGGCAGGGGTCATCCTTTGCCCTGCAACAAACTGGCTTCAGACCTTCTCTATTGTTAGTACCTGACTATTTCTCAAGCTGGTCCTTAAGCTTGTTCAGATCCCGGATGATGTCTTCGATCTCATCGTCATCAAACCCTTTTTCGTGAGCGGCCTCTTCAAGTGTTCCCCAGATCGGTTCACCGCAGGCGATACATTTTATTCCTTTCTCTGAAAGGTATTTAACCGATGCCGGTAACGTATTGACTAAGTCTTCAATTTGTGTTTCCTTCTTTATGGTCATGGCGGTATTTTTTTCGACCGCAAAAGTAAGCATTTTTAAGGAATTTTCATGGTGAACCTGTTTAAGAGTTAGTCGGTTTCAATTTAAAGGGAAGATCGTGTTCAAGGCGGAAAAAAAATATATATTTTAGGCATAAAAAAACAAGATGGAGCGTGAACAAGCATATACATTACTCAGGCAGTATGTTAAAGATGAAAAGATGATAGTGCACTCCCTGTCTTCGGAGGCAGTAATGCGGGCTCTGGCAAAACGGCTTGGCAAAGATGAAGAAGCTTATGGTCTGGCCGGCCTGCTGCACGATATTGACGTCGAGATAACCCATGCGGATCCGAAGAAGCATGGACTCGTTTCGGTTGGAATTCTCAGGGAACACGGCATAGAAGAAGGGATTATTGATGCGATAAGCATGCATAATGAAGAGGCCACGGGGAAGGACCGGACAACGGAATTCCAGCATGCACTGGCTGCGGGAGAAACCATTACGGGGCTGATCTATGCGACTACCCTGGTATACCCCGACAAAAAGATTGCAGGCATCAAATATAAATCGGTAAAAAAGCGAATGAAGGAGAAGTCCTTTGCCGCTTCGGTGAGTCGTGAAAACATTTTGGAGTGCGAAAAGACAGGGCTTACACTTGATGAGTTCATACAGCTTTCTGTTGATGCCATGCGGACTATCAGCGATGAGATCGGTTTATAGAGGTAAGGGTGAAGGATTGGCGGTAAGGCCGTGTTGGTAAAGCCACTCTTCATAATACGGACTGGTTTTAGGGTTATCTCTGATTCGTATCCTGGTGCAGTGAATTGGCTATCTGGTAACCTATCAGTCGCTCGTAGCGGGATGTTGTTCCATGGAAATACACCAGGATGATGTAGTCGTTTTCCGTTTCATAATGATTGCCTTCGGTGGCGTCGAGGCTGGCTTTTTGATTGTCCTTTTTCTTCACCCCGTATTCATAATTGTAATAGCCCTGTTTCAGCGGAAGGGTAAGGATATAACCTGCTGAGTCGGCGTTGTAGGTCATCTTGTTATGATCGTTGAATATCCAGTTGGTCAGTTCGCCCATCACGTATACAGCGCTGTTGTCGGGAAGGGGATCCATTTTCAAATTGAAATTTACGTAAGCATAGTCGGCATCGGTATCGTTGTTGTTTTCTTCCTGGACTTCAACATAATACCTTCCGTTGATATCATCTTCAAAGAAGTATTGCTGCCCCTCTTTAGTGGCGTCGGGGAAAAGGTCGACATAGAAATGATCTTGTTTGAATGCCACATCTTTAATATATGGGCTTTGGTAGCGGAAACTTTTAAAGTCGAACCAGCGGAATTCATTTCCGCCCATAAATACATTCTCCATATTATAATCGTAATCGAGAATGCCATTCCTGTCGTAAAGGGGTTTAAGGGTGGTGATGGCATTGTCCCACCGGCCATTTTGAAGAACGGTAACCTTGATATCGCTATAGGGATCCCTGACCGGGAAAGAACCGTAGTTCACGGTAAAGTCAACTTCCTGGCCGATATCGCGGTACATCGATAATGCCGGTCTTTTAATGTTGGCATTCACGTCTACGATAGTTTCGGCCACGTAGAAGCGTTTTGTAAAGACCACATCATCCTCGTTATAATCCTGGTAAACGACGATGGCATAATTGCCCGACACTTTAAATTGAACGTCATCGTTGGGAAGTTTCAGGCTGTAGTGGATATACTTAAAATAGGTATTAAACGAGTATTGGTAGTCGGTAATCTGGTTCTGGAGGAATCCATCGAGGTACTCCGACTCGCTAAGTGAGGATGGTGTCCAGTCGGCATTGCAATGGATAATCTTATAATAGTAGTTACGAATTTCATTTGACAGGTCGTCGAAACTCAACAGCAGGTTGACGGGACCGTTGAGGTCGATGATGGGGTAGCTGAGTTTCCAGCCGTCACGGTGGATGTTAACGGTCTTAATATTGTCTTTGAATACGCCGGGCATAACCGGGCCTTCGCCATAGTCTATGGGCGATGCGGCCTGGGTTGGAACAAGGGTCGATATAAAAAATATCGCTGCGGCTGTGAATGTATGAACAGTCCTGTACATAGGGTTGTTATTTTCTTAACATGCTAATAAAATAACGCAATTTTCTTGATAATGTTTTAGAACAGTTATCTTTGAAACCCAAAAATGACAATATCAATAGATATATAATTCTAAATCTTTGCACCTGTTTTTCGGTAATTAGGACGGTTCGCAATTAAAAATAACTATTTTTGTCAAAGTTTTTCAAATAACAATATTAGTAAAATGTCAGAAGTTATCAGGATCAGGAAAGGTCAGGATATTAATCTTGTAGGCAAGGCTGATAAAATTTACATGAAGGCTGAGCGGGCTGCTTCGTATGCCCTCAAGCCTACCGATTTTA
>DASQZK010000680.1:0-3877 GCA_035638735.1 Bacteroidales bacterium | reverse complement strand
GTTGTCATTATGATCATAGCCACCTTCCTTATTGTTGGTTTCGATGTGGCCATGAATTCAAATATTTCCATTTTCCTGGTCAACCGCTTTGCCATCACTTTTGAGTCGGCCAGCCTGGGCATCAGTATCTATTTTGCATCCCTGGTCGTGGGTCGATTGATTGGATCATTTGTACTGAGGAAAATTAAATCCGGAAATTTCCTCTATGGGAGTATCCTTGTTACACTTCTCGGGTTGACAGGTATTATGGTGACCCGCGATTTGAATTTAGCCAGGATCATGATTTTCGTGGCTGGATTTGGTTTTTCAAATATTTTCCCGATCATTTTTGCACTGATTGTTGAACGCATGCCCAAGTACGATAACGAATTAAGCTCTCTGATCATACTTTCCGTTATTGGTGGGGCCGTTATCCCTCCGGTGATGGGAGTAATATCCGATCATTTCGGCGTGGCCACAAGCATGCTCGTACTCGTTTTATGTATACTCTATGTATTCTTTGCTTCCTATTATGCCCTGATGAAAAGTGATAACGACCAGTCTGTTAACGTATAGCATGACGTAAGCTAATTGCAGTGTACTGGTTTAATATGGATGATTTACAAGTAGAACAATGACAAAAAATACAGAATCGCACAACAACGTTGTAATGACCCTCGATGCCGGAGGGACGAATTTCGTGTTTTCAGCATTACAGGGTGTAAATGAGCTTGTTAAACCTATTACAAAACCTTCCTTTCCTGAGGACCTGGAAAAATGTATATCCAGCATCATACATGGATTTGAGGAAGTAAAAAAAATGATATCCGTTGAGCCGACAGCCATAAGTTTTGCTTTTCCCGGGCCGGCTGATTATGAACTCGGAATAATTGAAAATCTCCCGAACTTCCCGGCATTTAAAGGCGGTGTTCCTCTCGGACCAATCCTGGAAAATCAGTTTAAGATCCCGGTGTTTATTAATAATGACGGTAACCTGTTTGCATACGGGGAAGCGCTCCACGGGATACTGCCAAACATCAACAGGAAGCTGGAAAAAGCAGGAAGCGTTAAGCGGTACCGGAACCTGATTGGTTTTACACTTGGTACCGGCTTTGGCGGTGGCATTGTGATCGATAATAAACTTCTCGTAGGAGACAGTAGTTGCGGAGCAGAAATTCATAATACGATGAATAAGTTCAACCCCGACTGGAATGCTGAAGAAAGCGTTAGCACCCGGGCCGTCCGACGGGTATATGCAGCCAGAGCCGGTATCAGCATGGATGAATCACCTATGCCCAGAGATATAGCAGAAATAGCCCGCGGGTCAAGAAGCGGGGACAGGGATGCCGCCCTTTCTTCCTTCTCCGAATTCGGCGAAGGCCTCGGCAGTTCTATTGCGAATACACTTTCGCTGATTGACAGCATCGTCGTTCTGGGTGGAGGCATTACGGCTGCCTGGGATCTGTTTGCCCGGGACATGTTCAGGGAAATTAACCGGAAGTATAAAGATTATAAGGGAAATCTCTCCGATCGCCTGTCCTTCCGGGTATATGACCTGGAGGATGAGAAAAGCTTTCCTGAATTTGCAGGCGGACATACGGCAGTGATCAACATTCCCGGAACGGATAAAACCATCAGCTACGATGATGCTCCGCGCACGGGCGTCGGCATCTCAGCGCTGACTGCTTCAAGAGCCATTGCCATGGGCGCCTATGCCTTCGCCATGCAAAAGCTTGACGAACACGACGAATGATGGCTGCACGGTAAGCCCGGAATACTCAATTGAACACCGCTTCAGCATTTTTAGGCGAAGACTGAACGGGAATACAGACGTAAATTTTGTACAATGAAAATCATTTCTGTTGCCATAATACTGTCCATACTCATGTTAACCGCCTGTGACAGGAAAGCCGGCCACGACAATTCCTCCGGCATTCCAACTATCGATGAACTATCGGGGAAATGGGCATCGTACGATACGGTTGCCATGGAACCGTCGTTAAGGAACTTCCGGGGCCAGGCCCTGGCTAACCGCGATGTTACCTCATTGAGCTGGTTAGTCTCGGCCCCATATTCCGGCGGTTACCATACTGGCAGTTTAAGAGTGAACGGGGAAGTCCCCATGACAACCAGTTTCCGCTGGCAACCATACCAGGCACTGCGCCGCTCTGTTAGCAAGAACCTCGACATCTTAAGCTCAGCCCGGATGATCCCCGACAAAAACCTGGTGATGTGGAAAATCGATATTAAAAACACCTCCGGCAAATCACAGACCCTCAACCTGGATCTCGACATGATTGGCTTCATCTCCAAATACGGTGGCGACTGGCAATGGTGGTACCCATATCCCAAAATGGACGGGAAAACCACTACCCGCGACGAAGAAGTTGAAAACGTGAGACGTCATATCGGTCAACCGGCCGGTGAGGACAAAGAAACCGTGACCGAGCTTGTCAATGGTAAACCCGTAGTAAAGAAAGAAAAGGCTTCATGGCCTTCTGACCAGGAAATTCTTCAATCAAAAAAATACCATGCTGAACGTAACGGCAACAAGCTATTCATCTTCGACATAGAAACCAATGCCATTACAGTCTTCAGCCTTCTTAACAAACCCGATAGCCTGGAGGTATACAATAGCGGAGGATCAGCTTCCTGGAAAATAAGCCTTGCGCCCGGGAAAGCTTATACCCTGAAATACCTCATGAGCTGGAGCGATAACAAGCAACAGGCAGGCAGTTATGCCGACGAATGGTCTACAGATTTCGACAAGACCTTCAACAGTGCGCTTAAAACCTGGCAAGACCGATGGCAAGCCATTTTCAAACCCGGTAACGACATTATCTCAGGCTGTTTCCCCGTCCTCGAAACCCATGATGATGCCGCCCGGAAAGTCTATTATACCGGTCCGCTCACCATGCTTTATCTAATGAACACGAACCTTCCCGAGCATAAGAAAGTATTCCTGACCGGCGGTCCCAAATGGGGTGCCTCTATCACGTTTTTCTGGGATATTACCGAATGGTCAACCCTGTGGTCGGTTGTCGATCCGGTCATGATGAAAGAACACCTTTCAGACTGGATAAATATTGATCCCAGCCAAAACTACGGAAAAGATAATTTCGGTGGTAAAGGCGTTGGAAATGGTTATTCTGCCAATTACTGGGCTCTCTTCCAAATGATCAGGAACTATATTACTGCCACGAAAGATTATGCCTTCCTCGACGACACCATCAACGGGGAGACGGTTATGCAGCACCTGACCGATTACGCCACAAACTGGAAGAAAATCTCCCTTTATGGCCAGCCTGGTTGCACCGGCGATGAATATAAGCTGGCCGATTTCGGAGATGATGAGTGGAACCTGCTGGAATGTGTGCCGACCTATAAACATATTGTGCCTTCCTTTAACGCAGGTTATATATGGATGATGCGGCAAACGGCCGATTTTCTCAACCTTAAAGGTGAAGATGCGAAGGCTGACAGCATGAGAACAACAGCCGGCAAGATGTTTGGCCGCCTGATGAACCTTTATGCCGGCGACGGTGTATGGAACAGCCTCTACCCCGACAACAAAAAGGTTGAAGTGCGCCATTGCCTCGACTTTATGTTCCTGGGGCGTTACCTGCCCAATGATATCCCGCCGGAGGTGAAAAAAGAAATGATTGACTTCCTGTACCGCGAGCTGATGACCGACCACTGGATGCGCGCCCAGTCATTGCAGGATATCGCTGCGGCCAACTCCGACCGGCCCGACCACGGTCCGCTGGGCGCCTTCGACGGTTGGCCCGCCGGCACCATGGATGCCTTAGTACAAATGGGCTACCCGCAGAAAGCACTCGATTTCTACCATGCCATAGAACCCGTAACCAATGAAGGCACCTGGGCACAAGCCCATGAG
>DASQZK010000679.1:0-6740 GCA_035638735.1 Bacteroidales bacterium | reverse complement strand
GCTTTTTGATTTTTTCTCTGTTGTTGTCATATAATCCGTATTTATTTTTTTATGTCATTAATATAACCACCGGCTGGCCTGTCCTGCATACGAGAGAATGAAACGTAGCAGGATCCCGCCGAACAGTACGAGGGCGGCAGGAATGACAACCGGAATTCTGAATTTATTGAGTTCCAAAATTTCAAGAAGCGCTGGAAGCACCATGCCCATGAAGACCACCAGTACCCAGAATGAAGCGGTGAAAGGGCCGCCAAGGAAAAGGTGGGCAGCATCAATCTGTACCTGGGTGCTTGCCAGGAAGCCCATGAAAATATGAACGATGAGGAACAACTCAACACCAATAAGGATGAGGTCGATCTTCGAAAAGCTTTTCCTTTCCGCTTCGGTCTTACCAAGCATAATATTCATGGCGGCACCGGTAGACAGGCCCGATACAAGGAATAAAGGACCCAGGATGGAGGTGTTCCATAATGGTCTCGCGTTAAACGCCGAGAACAGGATGCCGGTATACATACCCAGAATAAGGGAAAGAAAGATCAATGCCCAGGCCAGGATACGTTTGTTGGCTTTGAAGAACGCTTCAATATCGTCGAGCCATTTGTTTTTCCAGTCCCATTTCGGAAAAACCTCTTTCAGGTGAATGGCTGCCCAGATGACAGACAGGGGTGTAATAATCAGTAGAACCCAGGCGCCCCACGACATTGGCGATTCTATCCTGACCGTGGTATAAAGCTGCCAAAAATACATCTTATGCTTCAGGTCAAGGAATAATGCTCCCAGCCCGATGACCAGGAAAAAGGGTACGAAAAGCGGGGTCAGTTTCACAGCGGCCGGGTATTCTTTCTCCTTGCCCTGGATGGTATACAGGGCGGCAAAAAACAGGATTCCTGCTGCCAGCCCCCCAAGGAAGAGATAGAGTGGAATTTCCCATCCCCAGATGTGCAGCTGTGGATCGATACCCGGATTCATTCGTCCGCTGGTTATCAATTCTTCTCTCATGATAATTTTGGTTTTTTAATCAAATCAGGTAATAAATTTGTGGACTTGTCCCTGCTTCAGGTATCAGGGTTTTGTGTTTACGTGTCTTCAGCATCTCAGACACCTCGCTTTTCGGATCGTCGAGATCGCCGAAATAAAGGCATTTTGTCGGACAGGCTTCGACGCAGGCCGGCCCCTGTCCTTTTTCAACCCGGTGATGACAGAAGGTACACTTGTCGATGTAACCATCGGGGTGGGCATACCTGGCGTCGTAAGGACAGGATGTAATACAGGCCCCGCAGCCAATGCATTCGTCTTCGGTAACCAATACAATACCCCCTTCGACCTTGTGGCTTGCACCCGTGGGACAGCAACGCACACACGCTGCATTGTCACAATGGTTGCATCTTTCCGACCGTATCTCCATTTCGAGCTGTGGATATGTTCCGTCATTTACTTCCACTATCCAGTCACGGCAGTATCCGATAGGAACGTTATTTTCAGTCTGGCAGGCCACCACACAGTCGGTACATCCAACGCACTTTTTGGTGTCTATTGCCATTGCATATCTCATGACGTAACCTCCTCTGGTTTTTCAGTTAAAAATGTTACAAAATTTCCTCGCATGCCGGTGGCACCAATGATCGGGTCTTTCATCACGATGCTCATCATCTCGGAGTCACTGGCTCCTTTGCCGTATGCCCGGGAGAGTTGTCTCTGGGTGTGACCGAAGCCATGTACCATATATACCGAGTCCCAACGGATTCTTTCAGTTACCCTCACCTTAACAGGGAAGGAGGTTGTTTTACCTGCCGAATTCATCAGCCATACGGCCTGTCCTGCTGTCAGTCCCCACGCTTTGGCCACTTTAGGGTTGACCCAGACAACGTTTTCCGCCATCAGATCTGACAGGTTAGGATTGTTGATGGTACGCGAGAAGGTATGCATCGGTGCACGACCATAGTTAAGCCGGTAATAACCTTCGGGAGGTTCCGGATGATCCGTGTAAACCGGAAGAGGATCAAATCCTTCGGCGGCAAACGAAGTGGAATACAGCTCGATCTTACCGGTGTCGGTGTAAAAAGTATGTTCTGTTCCTTCGGTAAAATAAAGATCATCCCATTCACGATCCCAGGTTTTTACACCCACCTTCTTCATCTCATCCAGGGAGGTGCCCAGCTGCTTCAGCTGCCAGTCAATGACCTCCGAGAAGTCGTCGTAAGGGAAGTAATCCTGGAGACCCAGGCGGTGCCCTATTTGCTTGGCAATCCACCAGGCCGGTTTCGTATCGTATTTTGGTTCAACAGCCGGCACCCTCACTGCGATGGCCGGCTTCCGGTGCGGGGCAACCCTGATCATGTCATACCTTTCCAGGTAGGTACACTCCGGAAGAACAACATCGGCCCAACTCACGATCTCCATCGGCATGGTATCGACCACCACCAGGAGATCAAGGTTTTTGATCGCTTCAAGGGTGCGGTCGGGATCGGGAATGGTGTTGATGAGGTTCGTGCCATCGACGATCCAGCCGCGAATATTGAGCTTGCGCCCGGGATCCGGAATCGTTGCATCAATAAGGGCATTGGAGACATTCTCCTCGGC
This sequence comes from Bacteroidales bacterium, assembly GCA_035638735.1. Classification (GTDB taxonomy): domain Bacteria; phylum Bacteroidota; class Bacteroidia; order Bacteroidales; genus DASQZK01. The sequence goes on along the minus strand of DASQZK010000679.1, from coordinate 4,160 downwards.
AAATTTGTATTCGTCGGGGAAAGCTTCACGCCAGGAGGTGCCTGGTTTTGGGTATTCAGGAAGCGGGAATTTGGGAACCGACTTTGTAGCCGGATTGTACAAACCGCCCCTCCGGCCCCATGAACCCAGAAGTGCATTGAGGATGGCGACCGACCTTGCCCTCTGCGTGTCGTCACCATACCAGGCTACATGACGCCCCGGATGAATGATGACCGACGGCGCAGCCTTGGCCATCTCACGGGCCGTTTCCCTGATAATATGCGGCTTAATGGTTGTTTTGCCATAGGCCCATTCAGGGGTGTACCGGGCAACATGCGCCTTTAAGGCGTCAAAACCGTATGTGTTTTTCTCAACATACTCACGGTCATACAGCCCTTCCGTTATAATGACGTTCATCCAGGAAAGAAGGAGCGCTATGTCTGTTGCCGGCTTAATCGGAAGCCAGTATTTGGATTTACCTGCGGCGATCGAAAAACGGGGATCAACAGTGATGATGGTAGCTCCCTTGTCGATAGCCTGCGACATTTCCTGTACCTGGCCATTATGCGCATTCTCGCCAATGTGTGAGCCGATAAGTACCAGGCATTTCGTGTCGCGGATGTCCGTTCTTTCAGGCGAAAGAACCGGCTCACCGAACGTGGCAACGAAAGCAGCTTCCCTCGGACCACGACACTGTGCGTAAGACGGATGGGCTATATTGGACGAACCGAAAGCTTTTAAAAGATTGGTGAAGTACGCTCCCCCGGAACCATGAGCCAGCAAAGCCATACTTTCAGGACCATGTTCGGCAGCCATCTTTTTCATTTTCTCGGCTACAACCCCCAGGGCTTCGTCCCACGAGGCTTCCTTAAACTCGAATTTCCCCCTTTCACCTGTGCGTATAAGCGGGGTTTTTAACCGGTCGGTGTCGTAATACATGCCTAACCCCCCGGTACCACGCGGACAGAAACGACCGTTGCTGTGCTGGTCCTCATCATTCCCGATGAGCTTCCATATCTCGCCATCCCTGGTTTTGTAAACCCAACCGGCACACTTCCAGAAGCATACCTCACAATATGTGGGCGTCCGGATGAGATTCAGGGCTATGTCACCTGCCGAATCCCTGAGGCCGGAAAAGTCAGTTATGTATTTGGTGGCACCTGCGCCCAACGACAAACCACCGAACCCAAGTGCTGATAATTTTAAAAACTGTCTCCTGGTAGTCATCCTTTAAAAACGTTTTAATAAGCTAAAAATCAAATCAATAAACATGTTATAGAAATAACAATACAAATGTATTAAAAATAATTAAATCTAAATATGTAATACAGCACATATACAGATATAAAAATATATAGAAAACCGCATAGTGGCTGTAACATTCAAAAAAACAGAAGGATAGCCCTTATTTAGAAGAAATATGAATTTTAAAGAGGTGGTACAGGGCGGAAAGAATGCCCTGTCACTGGTGATTGTATTCGAAAAAGGTGTAAAAAATAAGATTAGCTGTTGTCGAGCTTATCAAAATCGGCCCGGTCATTCACATTAAAAAACAGGTGATCGGGGTTGAACCCAAGATGACCGGCATCGATAAGCTTAGCTCCGGCAAGCATAAGTAAGTCATGCATCTTCAGGTTGTTCTCTTCAATTTGTTTTTTCATCAAAGGCCACAGGCGGGATGAATAGATAGCCGCCAGGGGTTGTACTTTTCCATTAGCATCGGTACCCGCCACCACGTCTGCCTCTCCCTGAACGTCCAGCAGGGTCCTGATGAAAGCAGAAGAAATGAATGGGATATCGCAGCTCAGGATGACGGCTTTTTCGTAGTTTACTTTTTTAAGGCAGGTATAGATGCCACCCAGGGGGCCTTTTTGCGGGATTTCATCGGGAACAACAGTGAATGGAAAGGGATGGGGGAACATGCCGGACGGCGCGCTGACAATGATGTCGTTGCTAAAATCCCGGAGCACCGCCAGGGGGTATTGATAGAGTTCTTCACCCTTGTATCGCATAAACGCTTTGTTACGTCCCATCCTGCGGCTTTTGCCACCGGCAAGGAGAATTCCTGAGATCATACCGGGCAGGATTATTCGGTTTGTTGTTCGAGATCATGACCAGGAGCAGGCTGATGAAGGTTCAGCATGCTGATAATTGAATCACCGGTTTTCCGTGGGGTGGTAGTACCGATGTTTTCAATAAAAGCCTCATGGATGCCGTATTTTTCGATAAGTTTTTCGAGCATGGTTTCCCGGGTGGAAAAGACAAGAATACCCTGATAGTTGGCGAATACGTTTACAAAGCCGTTATGCCAGGCACCTCCGGCGAGTTCAACGGGGCCCATTTCATCGATGATAAGCACCTTGCATTTTTCCTCAACGGCTTTCTTCATAATGCTTTCACCATGGGTAACAGCCGCCGGGTTAAACCAGAAACGGCCGGTATTCTCGTAGCCTTCTTTTGGTGTACGCGAAGCCAGTGGAAATTCCTGTCCGGAGGAAAGATCCTTGAGAACGAATTCTTTTCTGCCGTCTTCGTCGAAAATTCCTTTACTGACGAAACCACAGATCTGGTTTTCAAACAAGGAAAGAAATTCGAACAGGTTGGTGATGAAGTGGGTTTTGCCACCGCCACGGTCTCCGGTAATAATGACAGTCTTCCTTGTACGCATGGTCAGGCATTTTATTTTTTTAATTGCTGAGCCAGTGTTGTTGCAAACACGAAGTCGTTGAGGACTTCATTATTGGTATGCAGGATGTCTTTATTCGTACCTTCCCACATTTTCTTTCCTTTGTAGATAAAGACCACCTTGTCGCCGATTTCCAGCACGGAGTTCATATCGTGGGTATTCACGATGGTTGTGATATTAAATTCTTCGGTAATTTCCTTAATAAGGTTATCGATAACAATCGCCGTTTTGGGGTCGAGGCCCGAATTGGGTTCATCGCAGAACAGGTACCTGGGGTTCAGGGTAATGGCACGGGCAATGGCCACACGCTTTTTCATCCCGCCACTCAGTTCATCCGGATAGAGCTTGTTGGCATTAACGATGTTCACTCTTTTAAGGCAGAAGTTTACCCTGTCCAGTTTTTCAGGCTCGCTCCAGTCGGTAAACATATCAAGGGGAAACCTGATGTTTTGTTCCACTGTTGCGGAATCGAAAAGGGCGCCGCCCTGGAAGAGCATGCCGATTTCCTTCCTGATTTTTTTCCGTTCTTTAAAGGTAAGGGTATTGTAGAGGCGGTCATCGAACCATATTTCGCCTTTATCGATATCGTGCAGGCCAACAATGGATTTCAGAAGAACAGTTTTTCCTGATCCGCTTTGCCCTATGATCAGGTTGGTTTTTCCCTGTTCGAATGTTACAGACACATCTTCAAGCACCGTGTTTCCGGCAAATGTCTTCGTTACGTTTTTTACCTCGATCATGACAGGATTAGTTTAGTAAGTACGAGGTTAGCAAGCAGGATAAGGATACTGCTGTAAACCACGGCCCGGGTGCTTGAGCGGCCTACTTCCAGTGCACCGCCTTCGGCATAGTAACCCTGGAAAGCCGAAATGGTTACAATAATGAAGGCATAAAAGACGGTCTTTGTAACAGCATAGCTGATATAATAGGGGTAGAAGGCATACTGTATGCCATAAATATAGTCAGCCGGTGAAAGAAGATCGGTAATAAGGCAAACCAGGTAGCCGCCGAAGATACCCACGAACATGCTCAGGAGCGAAAGGATGGGGAAGAAGAACATAGCTGCAATGATCTTGGGGAAGATCAGGTAACTGGCTGAATTAACGCCCATGATCTCCAGGGCATCGATCTGTTCAGACACCCTCATGGTGCCAATTTCCGAGGCGATATTTGAACCCACCTTACCGGCAAGGATCAGGGCCACCATGGTCGATGAAAATTCGAGCAGGAGGGAATCGCGTACGGTAACACCCACGAGGTATCTTGGCAGTAACGGGTTTTCAATATTGAAGTTGGTCTGAATGGTAATAACGGCTCCGACGAACAGGGAAATGATAACCACTATCCCGAAAGAGTTAATGCCCAGACTTTCAATCTCGGATATGGTTTGGTTATAATATATCCTGAATTTTTCAGGTTTGGCAAATACTTTCCATAGTAACATGAAGTACCTTCCCGCCTGTTCAAAAAACTTCATAGCGTATTTGTTTGGTGC
>DASQZK010000678.1:0-3962 GCA_035638735.1 Bacteroidales bacterium | reverse complement strand
CCTGGCAGGTAAGGCGTACCTATCACTTAAACGATGTCCGTCCGGCAGACACCTGTATCCGTGATTTTGACTTTTTCGGGGAAACAGATTTTGGCATCCAGATGAAAGATTATGTTGAGTTGCCTCTTCTCGAAGACGTGTTTTTCGAGATCGTTCCTCCAGTCATGGTTCTTCACAAAGACAAACAGGCCTATCTCAAAATAATTGACAAGCATACCAACCGGACCATTGGTGACAACCCCTTATACCTGGTTGACGGGGTCCCGTTGTTCGATCCGGCCATCGTCATGTCGATACCTCCTTCAGCCGTTCGTGAGATTCGTGTAGTCCAGAGCCGGTATTTCCTCGGCAGCCAGACGTATGACGGCATCATCGTAATAAATACCAAGAATAATGATTTTACCGACGTTGAATTTAACGGAGTCTATTCGCGGAAAAAAATGCATTTCGCCCAGCGAAAGGAAGTCTTCCTCTCAACCGGAAATGAAAACCAGGCGGATGTCACTAAGCCAGACTATCGAAATATCCTGCTTTGGGAGCCAAATAGTGCCACCGGCACCAATGGCAAAACCAGCCTGACGTTTTATACATCAGACCAGGTTGGTACTTACCAGGTTGTTGTTGAAGGGATAGACGACCAGGGAAGAGCCTGTTACGGTGTGTCGGAATTTAGTGTTGAAAGCAGGTGAATCGTATCAGGTATTTCCCGTTTGCTGCAGGGATGTAACACATTCCATCAACGATTCACACCCATCACCTTATTTCTTCTTCCGTTTTTTCCCCTTCTTCGCATTGTCTTTATCCCGGAAATCAGAGCCGGCATTATTGTTCACCAATTCGACTTTGACCCTGCGTCCTTTGAACCGGTGATTTTTAAGGGCATCAAGTATTTTACTACTGGACTCCTCTCCTACCTCAAAAAACGTAAAACTGTCTTTGATATCGATGGTTCCGATGTTGACACTGCGGTCGCGGGTGTTATCGTTGATCATGCCGATCACGTTCTTGGGGATCAGGCCGTCTTTCTTACCCATATTCAGAAAAAACCGGTTAAAGCCTGATGATTCTCTCCGACCACTCCTGTCTCTGCGCCTTCCTTCCGTTCTTCCATCGCGAAAATCGCCTTTCTCACCACCGGTTTTTGCATTCAGGTCGGGGGCATTCTTATAATATTCCAGGAAACGATTAAATTCAAGCGATACGAAATGCTTGATAATCTGTTCTTTGCTGAGCCATTCAAGTTTTTTATTCACTGTGGCCATAAACGGGGCAATCTGTTCTTCATCGATGTCCACGTTTTCCATCCGGTCGATAAGGTTGAACAATTGTTTTTTACAAATCTCATCCCCGGTCGGAACAGGCATCTTTTCAATCGAATGACTGATCATCCTTTCGATTTGGGGGATACGGCTTTTCTCGCGATAATTGACTATTGAGATTGCCACGCCCGACTTGTTGGCCCGGCCGGTACGACCGCTGCGGTGGTTATAAACTTCCAGTTCTTCGGGAAGGTTGTAATTAATGACATGGGTGATGTCGTTAACATCGATACCCCGGGCGGCCACATCGGTAGCCACCAGCATCTGCAGTGAGCGTTCGCGGAACCGTTTCATCACATGGTCGCGCTGAGCCTGCGAAAGATCGCCATGCAGTGCATCGGCATTATAACCGTCTTTAATCAGTTTGTCGGCAACGTCCTTTGTCTCCATCCTGGTACGGCAAAAGACGAGTCCGTAGATATCAGGATTGATGTCGGCAACGCGTTTAAGCGTCTGGTACCTGTCGGTGGCGTGCACCAGGTAGTAGATATGACGGATATTCTCCGCACCGGCATTTTGTTTACCAATGGTGATCTTCACCGGATCGTGCAGGTAGCTGCCGGCAATACGGGTCACCTCTTTGGACATGGTAGCGGAAAACAGGAGTGTTCTTTTTGTCGCCGGCGTGGTCTCAAGTATACTGTCCAGTTCTTCACGAAAGCCCATATTCAGCATCTCGTCGGCCTCATCGAGGACTACGGTTTTGATGCCAGAGATATCGGCCGCCCGCCGTTTTATTAAATCGAGCATCCTGCCGGGAGTAGCCGCAATGATATGAGCGCCTCGTCGCAAAGCTGATATTTGCTGGTCAATACTAGCTCCGCCGTACACCGGTACAACGGTCAGTTCCTTGGTATATTTTGAGAAAGAATTCAAGTCTTTCGATATCTGGATGCACAGCTCGCGGGTAGGAGCCAGTATTAAAACCTGTACAGACCTGTTTTTTAAGTTTACCTGTTCAATAAGCGGCAACCCGAAAGCGGCTGTTTTTCCGGTTCCGGTCTGGGCAAGTCCGATAAGATCACTTTGTGTCTCCAGGACAATGGGAATGACCTGTTCCTGGATCGGGGTTGGGTTTGTAAATCCGAGTTCGCCAATTCCCTTTAGCAGATTGGGTGAAATACCCAATGCATTAAATGTAAGCATATATGTATGTAAAAATGAGCCGCGAAAGTACGCATAATAAATAAGGTAGAGAAAATATATCTGTTAAATTTATTATCGGGATTATTTCAGCTATCGTTTATCATCTGGCTACAGCATTACTTAGAGTCTGTCCATAATGTCCGATAACTGCGATGTTACAAAAATTTCAATTCCTCTTATGCATTCGTATACGGCGGATTAAAATTTTTGCACGCTCCCGTTTAGAACGGAACAGGCTTTGTTCCCGAACATTTTGATCCAGACACCTGGACTTTAAGGACAAACTCTAATTAACAGTCCCGGACTATCGGGAGAAAGGATTCTGAAATCATGCCCCGGATACCTTTCTGACTCCGACAGGCGGGTAGCCACACTGCCCGCAAAGGTGATTGCATTCCTGCCTGTAGGCTGACAGTGAGAAGGTATAGGTTCGTAATAACAGGGAGCTACGGTCACGCCAACTTCGCTAAAAGCTACGGCAGCCGGAGCATTACCGACTGCGTGCTGCAAAGCTTTGGTGAAGCAGGAGTTTCATCTCCGGCTATTTCACCTGAAGTGAACAACGTATTCAGAATATCTGCCTGTAACTGTTGCTAATTCACAATTGTATATTAATTTTGGGATACCGGCTAATTTTGCAGTACCGGCTTTTACTGAATATCCTGACAACAATTAAAACGACTACCCGTGAACTATTTCAACAATGCGTTTACATGCCTGGTATTCCTGTGGCTGTCCACTGGTTTATATGCCCAATCCGATCATCTTCTCTGGTATGATAAACCAGCCGGTTTTTTTGAAGAAAGTCTCCCGCTCGGAAACGGGACGATGGGAGCTGCTATTTTCGGCGGCTCCGGCTCCGACAAAATTTACCTAAACGATGCTACATTATGGTCGGGGGAACCGGTAGACCCGGATATGAACCCCCGGGCGCAAACTTACATCCCGTTAATCAGGGAGGCGCTGCATAAAGGAGACTACAAGGCTGCTGATTCACTGAATCATTTTGTTCAGGGCTCCTTTTCGCAATCCTATGCTCCGCTGGGCACGGTATTTCTTGAAACAGAACATAAGGGGCCTGCCATAGATTATCGTCGCGAGCTGGATATAAGCCGGGCTGTGTCAGTAACGCGTTACGAGGTGGATGGTATCCGCTATACCCGCGAGTATTTCATTTCCCACCCCGACAAGGTCATGGTCATTAAACTTACGTCGGCGAAGAAAAACAGACTCGGTTTCAAAGTTCACTTTTCCAGCCTCTTACACTACAGCTCGGCATCCGATTCCACCACCTTGCGCATCACCGGTTATGCCCCGTATAAAGCCGATCCAAATTACCATGGCAACCAGGTACTTTTTGATCCGGACAGGGGAATGCGGTATACTACCCTGTTCAGGGTGCGTCATCAAGACGGAACGCTGACGCTTACCGACAGCACCCTTGAGCTCAGGGGGAGTAGCGAAGCTGTGATTTTTATTTCAGAAGCCACCAGTTTC
>DASQZK010000677.1:0-4090 GCA_035638735.1 Bacteroidales bacterium | reverse complement strand
TAAACCCTGATGCCTGTAAGGATGATACTGACGATCACAAAGATAATGCTGAGCATACCCAAAAGGCCCGATTCAGAGAGCGGCCCGAGATACTCGCTGTGCGCGGTCCCCCGGTTCCCAAAATCGGTACTAATCTGCGTTTTCTCGTACGAGCGCTGAAACCGGGCATACTCGAACTGGTAGGTCCCCGGTCCGAAACCAAATACCGGCCTTTCCTCGAACATCCTGATGGCGCAACTCCACCGGTTAATCCGTTCCAGGTTCGATTGATCGGTCGACACGTTCGACATAGACTCGACATGCTCGGTGAATTTTCCGGAGCTTTGCTGACGATTCTTTTCAATATTCAGCATAATCTGCGTCTCGAAGGTCAAAAACAAAGCAATTAATGCAGCCGCTGAAATCAGGACGAACATAAAGCGGATCTTCAGCTTTATAAGGACCCAGATGCCCAGGCCGATAGCCAGGCTAAGCCAGGCGGCCCTGGTATATGAAAACACCGTGGCAAAGGTGTAAAAGATGATCAGCAGGATCATCAAAAAACGGGCATTCACCGCTTCTTTTTTCACATTCGATAACAGGGCGATAAGCACCGGCAGGAGCATGGCCAGCGTAGCACCGTATGAAGTGTGGTCTTTGTAAAACGGCTGCATCATACTATGGGCCATCATCTGGTTGTTGAGTCCGTAAGCAGAATGCCGGATAAGCGTATATGCCACTACCAGGCTGAAACTGACAATGTATAACCATACATAGCGACGCATGTTCTTCCGTTCCCTGAAAATCATGGCCGCTAAAAGGTAGAAGCTTATTACGAACCATATTCGGGCCAGCAGGTATTTGGCCGATACCAGGATATCGGTGCTGGTGAGGGTCGTCATGAACATCCATGCCAGATTGAAGTATATGGCCATGGTTACCGGATGACGCAGGATCCTGATATCAGCTTTTTCGCCCCTCAGGTACTTGATGAAAAACAATAGCATGGCCCCGGCAAGCAGTGGTTCAGTAGGAAGGTAAAGGTCAAAGGGTAAACCCTGCACCAGGTAACTCAGGGGAATGGATAAAGGCACGAAAAAGACGATCATCAATATCAGCCTGTCTAGTGCCGTAAAAGCTACCAGCATAAAAAACAAGACGAAAGGCAGAAGCGGAAGGTAAAAAACCTCCTTATAGATGAGAATACCATTAAGGGCTACAAAAAACAATGAAATAACCCAGATGATAATCAGGCTTCTGTATTTCGCCAGTACTTCGGTCATTCCTCTTTTCTCCGTTCAAGTCTTTCGCGAATGCTGTCGTTTATGATAAGAAGGATAAGGGTAAGCAGAAAGGCCGACAGGGTTGAAATAATAACGATGATCGACTTCTTGGGGTAAGCCTTTTTCTCGGCTTTATAGGCAGAATCAACGATAAATTTATGGGCCAGCTTCTGGTCCATTTCCACCTGTGCTTCTTTGTAACGCTGCCGCAGATCGGCAAGACGTTCCGTCTCGAAATTCAGCCTGTTTACAAGTGACAGGTATGTACCCCCGTACTTTGACAAGACTTTCATTTTTTCCTGGATCCTCCGGGCACCATCCATCTTACCATCTTTCAGGGCATTGGCGTAGGCCTCGTTGAACCGCTCTGCCTGCGTTTCGTAATTATTGATCCCCAGTTTCCCCAAAGCCTCCAGGGAATCCTGGATGCTGTTCACATTTTGTTCTGCCTCCTGGTAGGATTTCTCAACCAGGTTGTAGGCTTCGTTAGCCCGTTCTTTCAGCATGTTATTGTATACCGTATCGATGAGTGCGGCTATATCATTGGCAATATTTGCGGCCATCTGCGGATCTTTGTCCATCACCTCGATCATGACCGACATATACTGTGTCATCCGGAAGGAGATGTTGGAATTGTATTCTTCATATAACCGGGTATACGGATATTTTGAAGCCGGATCGATGTCATAATGTTTCATCAGGTCGTATTTCCGGATGATCCTTTCCTTGACAGGTTCTGAATTTAATATCTGCAGAAGCTGTTCTGCCTGTTCTTCCTCGCCAAAGCCGTACACCGTCTGACGACCCGAATAATTGGGTGAGAGAAGTGATTTCGACACCGGGGCATTGGTGGTGGGGAACATCACCACAGAAGATCTGAACTTCGGCGTGATCTGAAATGACATGAAGACGGACACCACTGCAGCAAGCAAACTGACAGTGATCAGTATCCATCTTTTCTCCCACATGTAAATCAAAAGATCTACAGAGCTGAAGTTGTAATGCTGGATTTTGTTTTTGGCCATTTCGATGATGATATTTAATTGGTTTCTTTTATTCGGATGAGGAAATAGTTTTTCTTCCCCTTTTGTACGAGAAGGTATTTACCATTAATAAAATCTTTGCCGGTTACCAGGTAACCCGGATCAGCAATCTTTTGCCGGTTAAGACTGAGTCCGCCACCGCTGATAAGCCGGCGTAATTCTCCCCGGGAAGGAAAAACGGCTGTATCTTCAGCAAGAAGCGTAACAATATCTGTACGGATATCGGCCGACGGTATCTCAAACAAGGGGACGCCCTCGAAGACGGAAAGGAAAACATCTTCACGGATGCTCCCAAGGGTTTCTGTGGTGGCTTTTCCGAAGAGGATTGTGCTGGCTTTTACCGCCATCTCATATTCCTCTTCCGAGTGCACCATAGTGGTCACTTCTTTGGCCAGTCGTTTCTGAAGCAGCCGCATGTGCGGTGTCTCGATGTGATCTGCGATAAGCGCATCTACCTCCTTTTTGGAAAGCATGGTGAAGATCCGGATATACTTCGCCGCATCCTCGTCGGAAACGTTCAGCCAGAACTGGTAAAACTTGTAGGGTGATGTCCGTTGAGCATCGAGCCAGATATTTCCTTCTTCGGTTTTACCGAATTTACCTCCGTCCGATTTGGTGATTAGCGGGCAGGTGAGGGCAAAAGCTTCTCCGCCTTCAATGCGCCTGATCAGTTCGGTACCGGTAGTGATATTACCCCACTGATCCGATCCGCCCATCTGCAGTTTACATCCGAGCGAGCGAAAAAGATGAAGAAAATCATAGCCCTGCACAAGTTGGTAGGTAAACTCGGTGAAGGACATGCCGGCGTTTGATTCGGCATCAAGCCGCTTTTTCACCGATTCCTTGGCCATCATGTAATTAACCGTGATATGCTTTCCTACATCCCTGATGAAATCAAGAAATGAAAAGTCCTTCATCCAGTCGTAGTTGTTAACCATAACGGCTGAATTAGGATTACCTGAGTTGAAATCAAGGAACCGGCCCAGCTGTTCTTTCAGACAATCCTGGTTATGACGAAGCGTGGTCTCGTCAAGCAGATTGCGTTCCTGCGATTTCCCCGAAGGATCACCGATCATACCCGTAGCTCCTCCCACCAATGCCACCGGTTTATGGCCGGCAACCTGGAAATGCTTCAGCATCATGATGCTAACCAAATGACCGATATGCAATGAGTCGGCCGTCGGATCAATACCGACATAAGCCACCGTCATGCCTTTTTCAAGTTGTTCTTCGGTACCTGGCATGATATCATGGATCATGCCTCTCCATTTCAATTCCTCAACAAAATTCATCGTAAAAAAATTTTCCCAAAGATAATAATATCAGTGTGCCTGAGGATATTTAAGTAATAAAACTTGGCCCGGGCCGCTTTATTGTACGAGGCGATAATATTAAAAACCGGCACCATGGCTAACAGCCAACGGCCTGTTTTACACTTCCGTGCCCAGCGTATCCTCTTCTTCGGTGTTTTGAAGTTTTTGTTTTATAGTGTCGAACTTCAGGTAAGGAAAAATGGCTGGGGCAAAACCCGATACCGGCTTGTACAACACCGATTCCTCCTGGTCATCCTTTGAAATGAAATGGCTGAAGCTGTTCAGGTAATTGACCAGGCTGAGAATAACACTGAGGATAAAGGCCATTTTTACGAGGTTGAACACAACACCGGCCAGCCTGTTCACGATGCCAAGAGCTACAGCTTTTACCAGCTTGTCGATAGCCCAGGCCAACAGGTGGACAATGATGACTATCAGGACAAAGGTGCTTGCAAAGGAGATAAATGCCAGG
>DASQZK010000676.1:0-2028 GCA_035638735.1 Bacteroidales bacterium | reverse complement strand
TGGCTGGGACATGAAAAAGGCAACAATAAAGAAATCGCCAAATATGTCAAGCCCGGCGCAGTTGTACACGAACCTTATAAGGAAGGGATCTTTATCGGCTACCGCTGGTACGACAAGAATAATATCCCTGTGCAGTTTCCTTTCGGTTACGGCCTGTCATATACCACCTTTACGTATGACAACCTCAGTCTTTCTTCATCGAAAATAACCGGTGATAAAAATCTAACCGTCCGTTTCACCATAAAAAATGCAGGTAAGGCCGACGGCGCTGCCGTACCACAGCTTTATATCCATGATGAAAAAGCGAGTGTTGTCCGCCCGGAGAAAGAGCTGAAAGCCTTTGACAGGATTTGGCTGAAGAAAGGAGAGAGCCGGACGGTTGAGTTTACAGTCGACCGGCAGGATCTTTCGTTTTGGGATCAGGATGCAGGCGCATGGAAAGCCGAGCCAGGCAAATTCGATGTTTTAGTAGGTACTTCGGCGGAAGATATTGTATTGCATTCGTCATTTAAATTGAAGTGAAAACGGGGATGGCAGGTCTTCTTCCCAGGTTGCGATCTATATCTTACCCGACGCTGGCCTCATTTTTTCATTAAAAAATCATGTCCTGAGAGTATTTATTATGATTCCGGAGTTCAATCGTTATTTTTATAAATAACAGATAATTAATGTATTACAAAAGCAGGAGAAAGCATTCGTCAAATTTTCGTCAAAATGTTCGGAAACGGACACCGAGATTTGGGGGTGAAAGTGATTAAGGGGTGGTCGGTTGGTCGGTGGGGGTGGGACCCCAGACCTAAGAAAGACGACCTTAGAAAATCGAAGCCCCAAACCATGCCCGAATCCGAACGAAACCAAGCCAAATTCAATTTCTAACAACCCTTTGCCACCTGTTTAGCACCACCTCTGTTTCCTGCAATTCCCACTTATTATTACATGATTCATTTTTCAAAAACATGAATATCAACGGCATATCGCCTGGCGTGCGCCACTGCTGAAGCTAAGACACTAGCGACAAGTGAAGCGGGAATGCCGAATGATAGGGTGGAGTAAAAAGAAGCCTTTTATCTTCGTGATTTGACACTGGTCTGTTTATTATTCATCCTTCATTAAAAATATCAGCTCGTAAACCCTTGTTAAAAAGAATAGTGGAAACATATAAGCTCACAGACCTGCGCGCATTCCGACACTATTCTGCCACGTCTTGCGAAGCTTCCCAAATTCATGATTAGGAATCCTTCTGTCATTATTCATTATCGAAAAAGAGGAATATCAAATAACGAAGTTTGGCAGGCACTGACCACCCAGGAACTCCACATTGTTGAAAAAATATTATTGGAGGACATGAAATGCCACTATCAGTCACCGTATAGTAGCGTTTTATTTGCAAAAATCTGATCTCAGGACCTCATTCGCATTCCACTCACCATATCTAAAAGCTACAAGTCAGAGCTTCCGGGCTTATCACTGAAGGAAGTGTTATTAACAAGGTAGTCGATGTGAACAGAAAATTTGAATGACGGGAACAACTTTGCATAGCTGTGTCCTTCGACTATCATATTACTGAAAGTATTACGGCCTCACGGTCTATGGATCATTTCGGCGGAATTGTGTGTAGAGAAAGGTATTATCATCGGATTTTTAGAATCATTATGTAACGGAACAGACCGTTTTTCGTAAACAGTCACAGACTAAACCTGTGAAATATGCCTGATCCTTTTTTCTCCGGGGATAATGATAAGAAACTGTCCCTTCAATCGGCTCTAATGGCCGTGGTTGAGATATTAAATTACGATCATTTCCTTCAAACGGACAGACTTCATGAGCTCCATAAATTCTACGAGGAGCTGACCTACGAAGTTTACCATATGCGGCTAAAGAACTACGGGTACGGATTTGAGGTCATTCAACCTGAAATAAACATCGTGTCCGACCGGATCTATTTTTCTTCAAGGCTCTACCTTGAAGACGATGTCCCGGAATTGAACATGATGGTCTTTAAAATTTTCACAGATACATTAAACCTCC
>DASQZK010000675.1:0-4908 GCA_035638735.1 Bacteroidales bacterium | reverse complement strand
AGCATGATATTTACGAACACGACATTCACTTTTTCCGGGTACGTGTGACGGATGTCATCCATCACTTTCTCCATTCGTTTACAGGCCGAACAACCGCGGGCGCCAAATTCAAGAAACGTGATTTCATAGCGGGAACCATTTTTCGTATAGTTATACAATGAATCAATATAAGCGTCCCTGGCACTTGCTTCCTCATCCAATAAGGATTGCTCTTTCATTTTTTCGGACAGGTAGTTATTCAAATCGTCCTTTAACAGGAAACCTGAAATCATCATCCCCGTGAACAGGATGAACACGAACCACGGAACGGATTTCTTTATCATTTTATGGATCGTTTACATTATATAATTAAAGACAAATCCGACGATAACGATTCCGACAGCCACAATCCCGATAAAAACCGATATCAGTTGCCATTTCAATACTTTCTTGAGAATGATCATCTCGGGCAGGGAGAGGGCGATTACCGACATCATAAAGGCCAGGGCTGTACCCAGAGACACGCCCTTGTCAATTAAGACACTCACTATCGGGATGATGCCGGCTGCATTGGAATACATTGGGAACCCCAGCAGAATGGCCAGTGGAACGCCATACCAGTTGCCTTTTCCCAATAAGGACCCCAGAAAATCTGCCGGAACATACCCATGTGCTGCTGCTCCCACACCAATACCCAGGAGTATGTATACCCATATTTTACCAACAATTTCTTTTACCGTATCAAATCCGGCCTGTATTCTTTCTCGAAAACTAAGACGGGTTTCGCCATTTTCATCACGATTGGCTTTAACCTGGTATACCCATTCGGCTACATATTTTTCGAGTCTGAGTTTACCAATTATTAAACCCGAAATGATGGCGATCATCAATCCCGTTCCAACATATATGGCCGCGACCTTCCATCCGAACATACCGATAAGTAAGACCAGTGCGACCTCGTTAATCATGGGTGCTGCTATCAGGAATGAAAACGTGACGCCCAGGGGCACGCCGGCTTCAACAAAACCGAGGAAGAGAGGAATCGCCGAGCAGGAACAAAACGGGGTAACAATGCCGAGCAGTGAAGCCAGTATGTTCCCTGTGAATAAGGATTTACCTTCAAGGATGTCACGCGTTTTTTCAGGGGTAAACCAGGTACGGATAATACCAACGCCGAAGATGATAAGTACCAGTAATAGCATGACTTTCGGTACTTCGAAGATGAAAAACCGGATGGTCTCGGTCAGGTGGGTTCCGGGCGTCATGCTGAAAATATGCTCGATAACAAAATCGGTCAGCGGCTTCAGGTTCAGATAAAGGATGATCCAAACCGGCAGCATTACAGCCGGCAATAACCAGCCATGAAGGTTTTTGTCAATGGATATTATTTTTCCCCGCATTTTTTAATCCGTCCAAATAAATTGTTAAAAATACACTGTCAGAATATAGTAAAAGCCAGTGCCAATAAACACAACGGAGATAATCCGCCTGAACCATACTTCAAATACCCTGAGGCTGTTATACATGTTACCGACCCCGGATATGGCAAATGCAATGAGCCATGCAAAGATAATAACCGGTATGCCGGTTGCTATGGCGAAAACAACGGGTAAATACAGCCCCGAAGCGCTGCTGATGGTCATTGGTATCAGCATGCCAAAATACAATACGCCGCTGTATGGGCAGAACGCCAGGGCAAACAGGATACCTAGTAAAAGAGCGTCGAGGTAGTTATGCCTGCCTTTTTCCTCAAAATGCCTTGTTAGCCGGCTAACCCCGGGAAATTTTATTTTCAGAACATCCAGCATGATGAAGCCAATGATGATTAACAGTGGCCCGATAAATTTCTCACCATATTTCTGGAAGATACCTGACATTGAAAACTGGTCGGCCCCGATGTAAATGACAAGGGCCAGCAGAGTATAGGATATGGCGCGTCCCAGGGTATACACGATACCATTCATAAACAACCTGTTACGGCTATCGATGTCTTTGCCGATAAAGCCTATAGCCGTAATGTTTGTGGCAAGAGGGCAGGGGCTGATCGCTGTCATCAGTCCCAGGATAAGCGCCGTAATAATTGGAAACGAACTGTTTTCAAGCAATCCGCTCAGTACACCTCCCATTTTTAAAGCAATGATTTGATGTTTTCACTTACGACCTGCCTGAATTTTTCCGGATTTGTGCGGGCATACAGGAAGCCTTCCCTGGTCAGATCAATCTTTTTGTCGCCTTTCATAATGAGTAAGGTCTGCCCGGAAACGCCCAGTTCCTTTCCTTTGGCTTCACCGGCTTTTTCGTCAAGATTATAAGCTATGAAGCCGATGTCGTCATTCCGGAAATCTTCGACGGCCGATTTTGCTTCAGATTCAATGGCCCGGCAGGTGGCACAGCGCGAGTTGAAATGGAAATAGGTAACACTCACAGTGATTGAAGCAGCTGCATTGGTGTCTTTTCCGGCTGACACCTGTCCGCAACCTGCTGAAGTGATGGTAAAGGCCAACACGGCCATAAAAACGATTTTAATGGTTTTCATGATTATTGGTTTTGAGTAAGTAAACGTTTTAGCTCTGCCGCCGAGGGCACCCTTCCTTTTAATACGACCTGGCCGTCAACAACCAGTGCCGGTGTGGTCATAACGCCGAACTTCATGATTTCCACAATGTCTTCGACTTTTGAAACTGTCGCAATTAAGCCGGCCTCGCTTAAAGCTTCATTGGCAGCTTTTTCCAATGCCCTGCATTTTGGGCAGCCTGATCCCAGGATTTTAATGTCCATTTGGGTTGGTTTTAAATTTTGAAAGTCCATAGTTCAATTATTTATTCGTATTTCGCAAAAGGGCGAACAATTATATCAAATTTTTTAACGATACCGCTATTCCTGGTAACTATACATCCATGAAATGTTTAAAGAGGACCTGAGCCTCTTCCCAGTTTTCTTTGTTAATGCAGTATTTAATTCTCGGAGCCTCGATCTCACCCTGGATTAAGCCGGCGTCTTTCAGTTCCTTTAAATGTTGCGACAGGGTGGACTTGGCGATCGGCAGTTCTTCACTGAGGTCACCGCTGTAACAGCAGCTTTGCTTAGAAAGCAGTTCCAGTACATATATACGCACCGGATGTCCCATGGCTTTTGCATAGCGGGCGGCTTTTTTTTGCTTTTCGGTGATTACAGTTTTCATTTAGATTTCATGTTCGTTATATTACGAACAAAGGTATGGGATTATTTTAGAAGTGGAAAAATATTTAGAAAAATTTACTCTCCGGGAGATAAACTTTATTGTTAAATCAACGGAAAAACCGGTCGACCTTAAATAAAGACAGTAACGGTATTTTTTTCAGCCGGCAATTAAAAACGCTTCATATATTTACCAGTCTAATTTTTCGTTTATCATTTCGCATGAAATCCTCTTTAACCTTCATTTTCCTGCTTGTCATATTTTCAGGTTGTTCAAGAAATACCACCAATCCCGTATCATCGTCCCTGAAACCGGAACCGGGAGCAGCCATTCAAATCTTGCTCTTGATTTTCTGACACCGGTTGTTGAAGTAATGAGTAAAAATGACACATTACTGTGTACTTTTGATACAGGTGCCGGAAAAACCTGGTTATTCAAAAACTACTATGATAAATTCCGGTCATTAATTGACAGTACATACGAGCGCACAAGTGTCAGTCTGGGTAGGGCAGGGATGATAAATACCTATGAGGGTTATATGATCGGACTGGATGTAATGATAGGAGGACCACGCCAAACTCTTGATTCGGAGGTGTTGTTGCCCCGTAATTTAAATTCAGACCAAAAATATTATGATGGAAACCTTGGCCAGGATTATTTTGGTTCTTTCGATGAGATGATCATCAATTTTGATCACATGTTTGTGAAATTCAGGAATATGTAAATTTATCCCTTTATTTTCCCCGGTTACGAAAAGGCTATTTTACAAATGGCTCAACCGGATCATCTCACCCGGTTCGTGGCGTTTCAGAACAGATATTACAGGGCGTCCGTTAGGAATGATGCCCTGCTCTGCTATTGTCCGGCTGAGTGCACTGAGGGCCATTTCAGGTGTATTGTTGTTCTTGCTCAGGTGGGCCAGGCAGATATGTTCAAGTTCATCATTCCATATTTCGGCCAGGAAAGCTGACGTCTGAAGGTTCCCGAGGTGTCCGTGGTCAGATTGTATCCTGGTTTTCAAAAAGTAAGGGTATTTACCATCAATAAGCATCTGTTCATCGTAATTCGACTCGATAACCAGTAAATTGGCCGCTTTAATATAAGGTGCAGCCGTATCGCAGATATGTCCCAGGTCGGTGGCGACGGTTATTTTTTTGTCCCCGGCAACGACATGGATCCCTATAGTCTCGGGCGCATCATGATGAACGGGGAAAACTTCGATATCGAATCCGGCCAGTTGAAAGGGTTGTTGAAGGGGAATATTGCGGATACAATCGGCCGATATATTCTTTTGACGCGCCAGCACGCTCTTCCAGATATTCGATGTTGTAAACACCGGGATATGATTTCTCCGGGTCAGCACCTCGAGTCCCCTGATGTGATCGGTATGGTTATGGGTAACAAGGATACCGTTGACGGACTGTATAGAGATGCCCAGTTTTTGCAGGAACTTCCGGATTGCTGTTGCCGATATCCCGGCGTCTATTAGTATGCTGTGATGTTCGTTTCCCAGGTAATAGCAATTTCCACTGCTGCCGCTGCTGAGGCTGCAAAAATTTAATTCCATTTAAAGCTTGTTTTTCACCTTTCAAAAGTAAGGATTTAATACTAATCGACGGGATTAAATTTGGAACTTGATTTTTTCCTGGGCTACCATTCGGTGACGCAGAAACGTCGTTATATAATCCCGGCAGTCTGAGTGTCATCGACTTCCGTCATTAAGACGTGATTTTTATACAAATTTTGACTGA
>DASQZK010000674.1:0-7246 GCA_035638735.1 Bacteroidales bacterium | reverse complement strand
TAATATGAAACATTCAGACGATACACGGCTTCGTCGCGATTTAGGCATTATCGGTTTATTATTCGCTGCAGTCGGCTCTATTATTGGTTCAGGGTGGTTGTTTGGGGCACTCACCGCTGCTGAAATTGCCGGTCCTGCTTCCATCATTGCCTGGGCTATCGGCGGTGTAATGATCGTATTCATAGGCCTCAGCTATGCGGAGCTGGGAACTATGTTTCCCGTTTCCGGCGGTGTCGTTCGTTTTCCTCACTTTGCCTTCGGCTCCTTTACCAGTTATACCTTTGGGTGGATTACCTGGATTGCCGCGGCCTCAACGACTTCCATCGAAGTAATGGCGGCTTTACAATATGCTAATAATTACATCCCGTGGTTACAACACCTCGACAAATACGGTGATCCCATCTTAACCGGGCCCGGTTTTGCCGTTGCCGTTGCATTAATGGGCTTATTCAGCCTGGTAAATGTTATTGGTATCCGCTGGTTCTCCAAACTTAACAATGCACTTGTCTGGTGGAAACTGGGTATCATCTCACTGGTTATTGTCGCTTTTCTTTTCACCGTTTTTCACAGTGGACATTTCAACGACCCCACGGCAGGAGGATTCTTCCCTTCCGGCTGGCAGGGCGTTTTCTCTTCCATAGCCACGGCAGGTATTGTGTTTTCCTACCTGGGCTTCAGACAGGGTGTCGAGCTGGCCGGTGAGACGCATAACCCACAACGGAATGTTCCTATTGCCATTATCGGTTCTGTGCTCCTGACTGCGGTATTATATATTGCTTTACAGGTTGCTTTCATCGGAGCTTTGCCCGTACACGCGTTAGCCAAGGGATGGGCGAATATCGGTACCACTTTTACGGGCGGACTCAATGACATTGCGGCCACATTCGGCCCTCTTGCAGCTATTGCAAGTGCCATGGGATTAGCCTGGCTGGCTGTATTATTATACATCGATGCTTTCATCTCTCCCGCCGATACGGCTTTAATTTATACGACAGTAACGTCGCGTATCTCATATGCCATGGGGCGCAATAAAAATGCCCCTCATTCATTGGCAAAAGTCAGTGATCGTGGTGTTCCCTGGGTTAGCGTTATCCTCACGTTTATTGCAGGTACGATCTTTTTTCTACCCTTCCCCGGATGGAAAAAAATCGTCGGTTTCGTTACCTCTGCTACGGTGTTGTCCTTTGGTTCAGGTCCCCTTGCCTTATTAGCCATGAGACAGCAATTACCCGATCAGGAACGCCCGTTTAAACTGCCTTTAGTCAAAATCGTCGCCTTTCTGGGCTTTTTGTCGGCTAATTTAGTCGTTTTCTGGTCCGGCTGGACGACCATCTGGAAGTTAATGATTGCCGTTCTCATAGGTTATGTCATATTAATCATTCATGAAATCGCCAATAAAGACAATACACCTGACCTCGAATTCCGTTCCGGTATTTGGGCCATTGTTTGGCTGGTAGGATTGACGATCATCAGTTGGCTCGGTTCCTATCCCGAAATGTCCAGCCATGCCGGTAATCTGGGTGTAATTGGTGTTGGATGGGATGTTCTCGTACTTGCTGCCTTTTCACTCATTGTTGCCTGGCTTGCCGTTAAATACCGTCTGCCGGTTGACAAAGTGGAAGCCCACTTGAAAGAGCCCGTTGTAGAAGAACCTATAATGGAATAAACAGATCCGTTAGCAGTTAACGGTAAGACATAATAAGGTTTATATTGAGAGTCCCGCTTCTTGCGGGACTTTTTTTTGAAGATTAGTAATGCATATGCCGGTCATTAAAACTATAGGTATATACATTTACACGTATACACAAACAATCATTAAAGAACTACCTGAATTGCAACAATATGTAAACCTTATTGCCATAATACTTTCCGTTTAGTACGTTGTTTCTTTACCAATTCCCCTTTCAGGATAATATAGTCGCTTGATGGCATGGGATGATGTAATTGAAAGCAAAAAAACGGGAGTTTACTTATGAAAAGGAAAGATTTTTTAAAGGTTGGTGTTTTAGGTGGTACCATGGCAGGAATAGGTTTGGGTGCTACAGCCTGTAAACCTGAGAAACAGAAAGCCATCGAAAAACCAGGTGATTTTGAACTGGATGAAATCACGGTTGATGAGCTTCAAAACGCCATGAAATCGGGGAAGTACACCGCCGAAAAGATCACCCGGATGTATCTTGACCGTATTAACGAGATCGATAAAAACGGTCCCGTGCTTAATACCGTAATTGAACTTAACCCGGAAGCTGTCGATATCGCCCGTCAACTGGATAAAGAAAGGAAAAACGGGAAGATCCGTGGCCCACTGCATAGTATTCCAATCATGATCAAGGGTAATATCGATACCGCTGATAAGATGATGACTACGGCCGGCGCCCTTGCATTAACCGGCAATTATGCTCCAAAAGATTCCTTTATTGCCCAAAAGCTGAGAGAAGCCGGTGCTATTATACTGGCCAAGACCAATCTGAGCGAATGGGCTAATTTCCGGTCTACTCATTCATCCAGTGGATGGAGCGGTCGTGGCGGACAAACCAGGAATCCCAACGTACTGAGTCGTAATCCGTGCGGCTCGAGCTCAGGTTCAGGAGCCGGAGCCTCAGCTAATCTTTGTACTATTGCCATAGGGACCGAAACGGACGGCTCTATTGTTTGTCCCTCATCAGTCAATGGCGTCGTAGGCGTAAAACCAACTGTAGGTTTATGGAGCAGAAGCGGTATTATCCCGATTTCAAAAACTCAGGATACGCCCGGCCCCATGTGCCGTACCGTGCGGGATGCAGCCATTTTACTGGGAGCCCTGACAGGAGCAGACACTCGGGACCCATATACCACTGATAGCAAGGGACACTCTTATACCGACTACACACAATTTTTAGACCCCAACGGGTTAAAAGGTGCCCGGATCGGGGTCGCCCGCAATTTCTTTGGTTTTAATGATAAAGTGGATGAGATCATGGAAAAATCAATAGAGGCCATGAAAAAAGCCGGCGCCGTGATAGTCGATCCGGCCAATATCGAACCGAAGGAAAAAGGCGGAGGGAAAGCTGAATTCCAGGTATTGCTCTATGAATTTAAGGCGGGAGTAAACGACTATCTCAAAACGGCCAATCCCAAAGTCAAGGTTCATACCCTGGAAGATGTCATTGAATACAATAAGAAACACAAAGCCGAATCGATGCCTTATTTTGGTCAGGAGATACTGGTGATGGCGGAGAAAAAAGGCCCATTGACCGAAAAAGCATATAAGGATGCGTTGGCTAAATCGCACCGTGTCTCACGAGATGAAGGGATCGATGCGACGATGAAAAAACATAACCTCGATGCCATTATCGCTCCAACAGGAGGCCCGGCCTGGACGACCGATGTCTTGAATGGTGATCATGATACCGGTGGTAGTTCATCACCGGCAGCTATGGCGGGATATCCTGATATTACGGTCCCTGCCGGTTACATCTATGATCTGCCGATCGGTATCTCATTCTTCGGGGCGGCCTGGAGTGAACCTAAACTTTTGAAATATGCCTATGCCTTTGAACAGGCAACCAAAGCTCGCAGAAAACCGGCCTTCCGTGCGAACGTCGGCTTGCCAAAACCAGAACATTCCGTAAAAAGCTGAAAAATGATTTTGAATATCGATGGACTCCACTTTTGGGGTGGTGTCCATCGGTACACCCTTACTCATTGCCCCTCCTCTTCATATGTTAATCCTGTAAGTACTAAGCCAAAAAAAATTATTTATAATAATATTGTAATTATTTAAGATGAACTAACCGTAATTACCAGATGTTTATTTATTAGATGTATGAGATTAAATGACAACCATTTAGTTGAATATCATACTTTAAATATCAAGAGTACTTCTAAACAGAGACATTATTTTACACTTTCAGTTTCGGCATTAATCTGTATCGACTGATATTATTTGTGCGAGGGAGGATTACCCATGAGAACAATCCTTTATGCTTCCATCCTTCTTTTTTCAATTGGGGCGTTTTCACCTGTCTTTGCTTTTAGCGGTGAAGTGGGACATTATAGAAAAAATAAAAGGGTTACTACTTCTGAAGATACTACAAAGATAACATCAAAGTACCTCCCACTTAGGTATAATTCAGGCCAGATAGCCCGTCCAAAATTTGAAACGATACATCTGGTTTTAGGCTTAAGCGGGATGCATGGCAATTACTCTGATTTGAAACGGCTTGGAGTTAAAGCGAATGAATTATTTGTACCCTTGTCTATCTATGTACATGTACCTTTTTTTCGAAAAGATCCATCCTTTTTTTTCACCGGTGGTTGGGATATCGGTTTGGCAGGCCGTATATACTCATTCAAAGGACTGTTTCTATACCAGACTAAATATCGATTGCTATTTGGATTCGGGGCCGGTACGACATGGTATTCCTACCGAAGCGATGAGATTATTATTGATGCAAATCAAAGTTATGGATTGCTATCTGTCGGGATAAACCTGAGTCCCCACCGTGTTGACCTGAGGGTAACAGTACCAATGTCCTCTCCATTACATGTTAATTTTGAGGATAAATATTATAAAATCAAACCGGAAGGTATTGAGTTGAGCCTGCTGGTATCATTACTATTATGATATAAATTAATTATTTATGTGAGTGACGACCAATGAAACTATTAAAAAGTCAATTTACAAGAACGTTAACTTTAATCGGGCTATTGATGTTAAGTGGTTGTTACATCTCATCGAGAACAACGACATTCAGTGAGCTCGAACAGACTTCTAACCAAAAATATCCCATTCGGGCTCTTACCGTTGACTCAACTTTATACACTTTCGATACCTTCGCGTTTACTGATTCCACCCTTTCGGGCAAAGGCAGCCGGAAAAAGAATGGATCAATGCAAAAGTTTGAGGGTACCCTTAAATTTTCCAATATCGTCCTGATCGAGCGAATTCATTCCAACTACTGGAAAGCATTTTGGATTATCCCCATGACCGTTGCCATAATTGGAGGAATATCTCAAATGTCACAACCATCTGAATTTAACATAAGGCGACCAATTGGAGGATCATGTCCGTTTATCTACTCTTTCAACGGCACCGATTTCATTTTAGAGGCGGAGGCTTTCTCAACTGCTGTTTCCAGATCAATGGAAACACAAACATTTCATGTGCTTCCTTCTCTTGCTACAGTAAAGAATAAACTTACAATTCGCATCAAAAACGAGCGGCCCGAAACCCATATGATTAACAGTGTACATCTCTATACGGCTGATTCGAGAAATGGATCTTCAGTTGTATTGGATACCGAAAATAATTTATGGACTGTTAAAAATGCTTTACCACCTGTCAAGGCCAGTGATCATTCCGGAAGGGATGTTTTAAAATTACTTTCAAAAAAAGACGGTTTGTACTGGAAATCTGATTTGAATAACATGTCCGGTCAATCAAAATACCGGGATACCCTTTACGTTCAATTTACAATCCCCGGTGGAAAGCATAATGCCACATTGATTGTTGACGCCATTAACACAGATCTTATGACTTTAGGGTATCGTTTTGCAAGCACTATTTTGGGTGATGAAAGTCTGAAATTCTATCGTGCACTTGATGAAGATACTGAATTAAAAAAATTGGTTCAGGAAGGTATTCAAAAAAGTAGTCTGCTCGTTGAAATATGGAACGGTAAGAACTGGGAAAAAGTGGGAACCATACCTCCTGCGGCTGATGTTGTGCCATTTACCAGGGCTGTTAGGTTAAACAATCCGGATCATTTAATAAGTCCGCTTAAAGTCCGCTTATCTTCCATGACTGATGTTTGGCACATCAATACATTGTCCATAGATTTCAATCAGGATCGTCCACTAACTTTGTATCCTTTGGAACTGACATCTGTTAAGGCCTCTAATCATGGGACAAATCTAAAAGAAAACATAAGTAAGAGCGATTCTTCTTATGTCATGCTTCTTCCACCTGAATATATGGATATGACATTCGCGGCTACTACAACATATGATATTCAAAATCCTGTTTACGTATTAACCGTGCGGGGTTATCTCTATGAATGGATACCTGATGCAAAAGATATTACCGCACCGGTTTTCCCAGGTTGGCTCAATGATATGGACAGAGTTGAATTATTGAAATATCTTGTCCGTCATGAGGATATTTTATTCCCACAGGTCTACGCAAAATGGATAAGGGTAAATCAGAAATAGGATGATTAAACTAACAATTCATGTTTTTTTAAATGCTATATGATATATCAGATATTTAATGATAAGTTTATGTCAGTTGCAAGTAGTATGATGTTGCTGATATTTCTAACGAATGTCCTATTTTTAAAATATTTCTTTTTTCAAAAAATGGCTTTGATCTTATCGAACCAGCTCTTCAGTTTTTTTACAATGTGATCTTTTTTGGCGTGAAATTCATCCCTTCTGAAATCAAAACGCCCGTTTATTCTGCCGTTTATGGATGCAATCTTAAAGAAATGTTGCATGTATGTAGCAAGTGAAGCACCCTGAATGGCCCCTCCGTTTAAATACCTTAGAGACTTGCCGGACCGGCTGAATACTCCCATCAGTACACTTACCCCACCGGGACGAACAACGAACAATCCGGCTGATGTGCTTTGCTGTGCCGTTCCCGTTTTTCCCAGGAATTCCGTGTCATTCCAGTTATACAAGCCTTCCGTAAAATGCAGCGTACCTCTTGAATCCCGCAGGGCATTTTCCAGGCAATATGCCGTTTCTCGAGCTACTCCTGTATCAAAAAGAGTAACATAATGCGATGTATCATTTTTTATCTCAATAAAATGATCAGGAATTTTACCATAGGGAGGTACGTAAGTTTGTAATAAACGAAACAAGTCGAGGGGTTTCGGTGCATCGGCCCCAATAAATGTCGCCGGGTGATGTGAAAATGTTGAATCGGCACCGGCTTTATGAAGACGCTTCTGAAGCGAATCCCCGTAATTTACAGCAAGGTAAGCCGCTGCTACATTATTGGACCGTGCAAGCGCATTGATCGCTTTCTGATCATGGGGATCATTATCCCGATTCGAATAATTTTTCACCGTCCATATCCCGTCCGAAACCTTAAAAGTCTTTGGACCGCCGGCTGGTAGTTTTTGATAAATATTACCGCCTTCACTTATAAACTCGCTGTAAATTAACGGCTTAACCAGCGACCCCGGCCTCCAGGCGGACCGTATATCACTGTTATTCATATACCCGTCACCCGTTTGTGCCGATCCGATAATAGCCAGCA
>DASQZK010000673.1:0-3823 GCA_035638735.1 Bacteroidales bacterium | reverse complement strand
GTTAGATTTATCCACTGGCTTGATGTGCAGCTTAAACCCTATGTGCAGGATAAAAAAGAACGGGAGAAATTCGTGCTTGCCTCATACAATATCGGAATGGGCCATGTGCTCGATGCTATGAAACTGGCTGAAAAGTATGGTAAAAACCCGGCAAAATGGGAAGACAACGTGGAATTCTACCTGCTGAAAAAGTCTGATCCCAAATATTTTACCGATCCGGTTGTGAAAAACGGGTACGCCCGCGGAACCGAGACCTTCCGTTATGTCAGGGATATCATGTACAGGTATAACCACTATTTGAATATTAACGAAAATACCGATCTAGCCCAGCTCGTGAAATAACAGTCAGGAACTCCGAGAGGATCATAGCTGTTGCACCCCATATACGGTGAGATTGAACATCATAAAATGGAACCATTACTGATTCATTCGTAAGGTTCCATTTTTCTTTTTTAATGGTTGCCGGATCGAGAAGAACCCTCAAAGAAGCCAGGATCATAAAACTTACCTCGGCAGCATCGGGACTGAATACGGGTTCTTCATCGAGGTATCCGACAAAGGGGTATACCATGAAATTACTTATCGGCACCGGCAGAACGGTAAGCGTGCCCAGGATGTGAATTTTTGCCGGATCAATACCTGTTTCTTCACCGGTTTCACGCCTTGCCGTGGCTTCCAGAGAACGGTCAGTCTCTTCGAACATCCCGCCAGGGAAACTGACCTGTCCGCTGTGAACCCCATCATACTCAGTGCGCTTTATAAAACTTATGCAGATTTCGTTGCCCGAAGGAAACAACAATAGCATTACACCGGCCCTTTTTTCGGGTTCCGGAATTTCTGCCAGCCGCCGTGAAGAGGGCGCCATCCTGAACTGCGCATCCTTCCCGGGAAGCGGCTTATTCAGCTCCAGCGTGATCAGCGTCGTTATCTTATCCAGATGCATCGTTTTCATAACCTTCAAAATTAAGCTTTTCACAATTGTTCAAAGAAAACGTGCCTATTAATTTTTATTACTTTTTTCGATTGATAACTTGCAGTAAACTCCCGAACCATGAAAAGCCTGATCCTTATCATGTGGCTGTTCCCAATTTCTTTGGTTTCCCAAGCCCAATCATCCGCCACTCTGCCCGGTGATTCAACCATGGCTTTATACCATTCATATTCTCAATTGAAAGAGCAGGTAAATCGCTTGCAGACACAGCAAAACATCCTGCGGCACCAGATTGGTGAAATAGATGATTTGAACCGGCTCCGGATCGACAGCCTTCAAAACCTATTGGAAGAAAAAGACAATGAAATAGCGGCACTCCACGATCGCACCGACTCCTTTTCAGATACTCTCGCAACATACCACAACGCATACCTGCTCCAAACCAGGGCTGTCTTACGCGATTATAACAACATGAAGACAAATGGTATGATAGTGTATATTTTCACGATTCTTTTGATAGCGGGCATTTTCATTTATATTTTCTACATGGGTAACCGGCTTGAGAAGACATTTTTACATCGTTTGCAGAATTATGGCCTGGAGACTGACCGAAGAATAAAAAAGCTCTCTGGCAAATGGAAAACCAGGTTCACTAAAATGAAAAAAATATCGAGGAAAAAAGGTAAACACAAGTGATTCCTTTGAAGGCCATCCTCAGCTGCCGGGGGTGGGATAATTCCCCACACTGTTCAGGTGAGATGTAAAAAAAGTCTCACCCCACCTTTCACTGGCTATGTAAAGCGGATACTGCGAGCAGGAGAAATTCTTGATACCAGCATGGACGGAATGATAAGAAACATCATAATGACCAGCATAGCCCCGGCATTAATGAGAAGTATATGCAGAATGTTCAGATTTATAGGGACGGTAGTAAGATAATAGTTCTCGGGATTCAAACGTATGAGTTCATATTTTTTCTGGAGAAAGCACAACGCAATACCAATCAGATTACCCCAAAGCAGTCCTCTGAGGATAAGGTATGAAGACTGGTAAAGAAAAATCTTCCGGATGATCAGGTTTGGACTGCCCAGTGCTTTGAGAACGCCAATCATGTAAGTCCGGTCCAGTATCAGTATCAACAGCCCTGAAATCATATTGAAGCCAGCTACCACCAGCATCAAAACAATAATAATGATGACGTTGATATCCTGGAGTTTGAGCCAGTCGAAAATTTGGGGATATCTTTCCACAATGTTCCGGACCTTAAGTCTGGAGCCATCGTCGAAGAAAAATGAAGCGGCACTGGCGCGAGCCTCCCAGGTGATGTCTGTCAGATCATTGAAATTATCCACTTCGAGTTCAAGCCCGCTAACCTGGTTATTTGTCCAGTCATTCAAACGCTGGATATGTTTGATGTCGACAATGGCGAAGGTCTGATCGAATTCGGACAGGCTTGTTTCGTAAATACCTGAGATAGTAAATTTTCTGAATCTTGGCCGTTTGTCGACAAACCACATGTGAAACGAATCGCCAACTTTCATTTTCAACTTACGCGCCACCCATGATGAGATCACGATGCTGTTTGAATAGGCCGAATCAGTGACATTGAAATGCTGCCCCTCTTTCATCGATTTGTCGAAAAATGACCAGTCGAAATGCTCACCGATACCCTTAAGTACCAGACCCTGGATGTCTGACGAGGTTTTTACTATGCCGGCTTTAATGGCAAAGGGCTGAACATGCCTGACGCCTTCTATGGAGCTGAACATGCTGACAATGGTGTCGTTAAGCGGTATTGGACTGGTCTGGTACGACAGGTTTGAATCGTAGTTTATGACCTGTATATCGGAGCCGAAGCCAATAACCTTATTGCGGATCTCTTTTTTGAACCCGGTTACGATGGCCACCGAGGCAATCATGACAGCAATACTGAGCGAAATGCCGAAAATGACAACACCGGTGATGGTGCTGCTGAAATGCTTCCTGTTTTTGTTACCGCTGATAATGCGGCGTGCTATGAATAATTCAGTATTCAAATTCGTTTCTTTCGGTGGCCATGACTGTTCATACAAAAGTACAAAAGTCATTCAGATTACTGTATGTATTGCAAGAATGATTTTTTATTTCGTTCGATGGCGTCCATGAGGGAACGTCCGCCTTCCCGCTGCGGGTTACCAACCCGCGAATACCGGCATCCGCCTGCTTCCTCCTTCTTGTTCACAAAATAATGACCTATCTTCGTATCAGAAAACGGGTGTCTATGATCAGGATAGTTGTGTTATTAATTTTGGCCGGTTTTACCGCCTGCAGCAGCGGCCAGCCAGCGAATGATAAGCGGATAATACCAGCAGCAGACCAAACGGCGGCGTACCTGCCGTTACTCACCGGTAAAAGGGTGGCACTGGTGGCCAACCAGACCAGCCTGGTGGGCGGGCATCATCTTGCCGACAGTCTGTTGTCACTGGGAGTCGATATTGTGAAAATATTTTCACCCGAGCATGGTTTCCGTGGTACCGGTGATGCGGGTCAAACGGTGCACGATGGTATTGATATATTAACCGGACTGCCCGTAATCTCTCTCTATGGTTGTCACAAAAAACCACTACCTGCCGACCTGGATGATGTTGATGTCGTGGTTTTCGATATACAGGATGTCGGCGTACGCTTTTATACCTATATCTCGACGTTACAATATGTTATGGAAGCCTGTGCTGAAAACGACAGGCGTATGATCGTTCTCGACAGGCCAAATCCCAACGGAAATTATATTGACGGTCCGGTTCTGGATCCGGAATTTAAGTCGTTTGTAGGGATGGATCCAGTGCCGGTGGTTTACGGGATGACAATAGGGGAGTATGCTTTAATGATTAATGGTGAACGCTGGCTTAATGG
>DASQZK010000672.1:0-9360 GCA_035638735.1 Bacteroidales bacterium | reverse complement strand
TTTCTTCAGGATTTAAACGGTAAGAGTTACAACCTGGGGAATTTCAGGAATAAAGTCACCATCCTCAACTTCTGGGCAACCTGGTGTCCACCGTGTCGTGCCGAAATGCCGTCATTGCAAAAACTATACAACGATTATGGCGACAAGGTGATGTTTGTCCTGGTAAGCAGCGAGGAATCCGGTGAGATCGAACCATTTATTAACGAAGAGGGCTATACCATGCCCATATACATCCAGAGGTCACAATTGCCGCCGGCGTTTCCGGTACAGAGCATTCCGGCTACCTTCGTCATCTCGAAAAACGGGGAAATTGTTGTAGACAAGACCGGTGCAGCCAACTGGAATTCGCCGAAATTCAGGCAACAACTTGATGAACTTATCGCCGAATAATCAGCTCACTTTCCGGTAACGCCATACTGCCAGGCTTAATATCAGTCCGGCGTAAACCAGTATGGAATAGAAATCACAGGCAATATCGCGGAAGCCCGATCCTTTGAGTAATATCATCCGTATCACCTTCATGAAATACGCAAAGGGGTTGATAATATTTACCGTCTGCGCCCACTGCGGCATACTTTCTACCGGGGTGAATATCCCCGACATCAGTATAAAGGTAAGCATGAAGAAAAAGCTCAGGAACATGACCTGTTGCTGGCTGGACGACAGTGCCGATATCAACAGCCCGATACCCAGTACCACCAGCAGATAAACAGAAGCGAACAGGAACAAGAGGCCCAGGCTGCCCAGGATGGGAAGATGAAAAAAGAACTTACCGACTGTAAGGCCGAAAGCCAGTTCAAACAAAGCAATCACCCAAAAAGGGAATAATTTACCAAAGATAAAATGGAATTTACGAATCGGTGTCACGTTGATCTGCTCCGACGTACCCAGCTCTTTCTCCCTGACCAGGTTCAGTGCGGTAAGGAACATACCGATAATGGTAACCAGGATGACCAGGATACCCGGTAGCATGTATATCTTGTAGTTAAGTTCAGGGTTATACCAGAAGGCCGTGCTGATATCAAGGCTTTTTACACGGCTGTTCCCCTCTGCCCCAAGCCATTCCATCCGGATTTTCCGGTTGAAATCCATGATAATATTCCCTGCATAAGCATTCACCAGGCTGGCCTTGGTTGAATTAACCGCATTTACCAGCAACTGGACCGGTGCCGAATTTTTCATTCTGAGATCCTTCTCAAAACCGTGATTAAAATGTATGATAAGGTCTGCATCATCCTTTGCCAGCATTGCTTCGGCCGACTGCATGTCGAAGCTGCTGCCCCTGAAATTAAAAAACCGTGACCCCGTGAATTCGGAGGTAAGACGCCTGGATGTTGAAGAGAGATCATTATCGACCACGACAAATTTTATCTCCTTCATCTCGAGGTTGGCAGCAAAAACCAGCACGATCATCTGGATGATAGGTACAATGAAGATGAAAGGCAGCATTACCCGGTTTCGGAAGATCTGGATAAACTCTTTTCGAATGATGGACAGGATAATTTTCATCGTCTTTACGTTAACAGCCCGGAGGCTACAAGTGATTATTCAAGCCTGATTTTAAAACGTTTTATACTCAGGATGATGAACAGGATGGTCATCCCGACCAGTATCAGTAATTCCTTCCAGATAAATAAAATTCCGTTACCTCTTATCATGATATCTTTCAGCAGTGCCACGAACCACCGTGCCGGCATAATCGCCGACAACCATTGCAGCAGGACGGGCATATTCTCGATCGGGAAAATAAATCCCGAGAGCAGGATGGTTGGCAGCATGAGGGCAAGCATTGAAATGAACATGGCCATTTGCTGGCTCGTAGCTACCGTGGAAATAAAAATCCCCAGCGACAAGGCCAGCGAAACGTAGATAACGGTAGCTACCATCAACAGGAGCAGGCTGCCCGTCACCGGAACGCCGAAAATGAAATAACCCAGCAGTATGATTATCAGGGCATCGACAAACGAGAGAAAAACATAGGGGGTGACTTTGCCGATGATAATATGAACCGGCCTCAGGGGCGACACCAGCAGGGTTTCCATGGTCCCCATCTCCTTCTCGCGGGTGATGGTGATTGAGGTCATCAGTGCTGAAATCAGGATGATGATCAAGGCCATGGTTCCCGGAACAAACATGTACACGGCCTTGAGCCCCTGGTTAAAATACATCCGTGGTAATGCCCTGATCTCGTATGGGATATTGAGATTCTGATTCATCGAAGCCACATAATTCATGATGATGCCACGGGTATAATTCGCAATAAGATTGCCCGTATTTGCATCCGAAGCATCAGCAACAATCCGGATACCGGCTTTGCCAGTCTTCTCAAGGTTCTTCGCAAAATCCGGTTCGAAGATGATCACCTCCTTCACCTCACCGCCCCTGAAAACCGGTTCAATCTGCTTTACCGATGAGAGTTCTTTATCAAGAATGAAATACCCGGACGAGAGCATCTTATCCACAATGGACATGGTTACTACGTCTTTCGACTCATCCAGTACCGCAATCTTCACGTTTTTTATTTCATTGGTAACCACATAACCGAAGATCAGTATCTGGGCTACAGGAATACCAAACAGGATGATAAGCGTCCTGTAGTCTCTGAAAATGTGGTAAAACTCCTTAATAATAAATCCGATAAAACGCTTCATGGTGTTCTCTCCTGTTAGTCAGGGTTACCTGGTTTTTGCTTACCTTCGAAAATAGCTTCGATCATACCGGCATTGATCTGTGAGAAATCCGCTATAACCAGGTCTGTATTTTTCAAGGCTCCCGCTTCATGTGTTGTAGCTACGCCAATGACGTACATGCCCGCCCTTCGAGCCGCTTCAATGCCATGAAACGAATCTTCGAAAACGAGGCAACTGTCCGGGGGAACACCCAACTTCCCGGCTGCTTTCAGGAAGATCTCGGGATCGGGCTTCCCATGCCGGATGTCTGATTCATCTGTTACCGACTGGAAGTAGGATTTCAACCCCGTTTTGCCAAGCACAAAATCGACATTTTCGGTGGGTGCCGAAGTGGCCACGCCTATCTTAAACGCACCGTCGAGTCCTGCCAGGAACTCTTTGAGTCCCTTCAGCGGTTCAATCGTTTTGGCATACATCCTGCGGTACAGTTCTTCTTTTTCCCGTCCCATCTGTTCAACCTGTTCACGTGAAAGCGCATCCGGAAACAGATTCCCGAGAATCGTCCGGTTGGTGCTTCCAAACCAACTCTTAACTTCGTCATATCCGACATCTTTACCGTGCTTTTTGGCGAATTCCATCCATGAAAGACAGTGGTACCTGTCATTATCCACTATAACCCCGTCCATATCAAAAATCAATGCTCGTTTCATACATCTCCTTTTCTGTTTACCTGGCCCTGGCCAGTTTTAAAAATACCGAATTCATATCGTTAACTTTATACTGTCTCTTCAGTTCTGCCGGTGAATCCAGGGCTTCTATGCGCCCTTCCACCATCACCGATACACGGTCGCAATATTCGGCTTCATCCATATAGTGTGTGGTCACAAAGACGGTGATGCCGCGTTCGGACGAATCGCTGATCAATTCCCAAAACTGCCGCCGGGTGACCGGATCGACCCCGCCGGTCGGTTCATCCAGGAAGACGATAGACGGCTCGTGAAACACGGCCACCGAGAAAGCCAGCTTCTGTTTCCATCCAAGAGGAATATCCCTGATTAAGCGGTTCTGCACATCCAGTAATCCCAATTTGTCGAGCAATTCGTTGGTCCGGCTGACGATCTTCTTCCGCTTCATCCCGAAAATGCCTGCATAGAAACGGATATTCTCCCTGATGGTCAAATCTTCGTAAAGCGAAAACTTCTGGCTCATATAGCCGATCCTTCGTTTTATACGATCGCGCTCGTGGTACACATCCAGGCCATCGATACGTATCTCGCCGGAGGTTGGATACGATAATCCGCACAGAATACGTATTGCCGTCGTTTTACCGGCGCCGTTAGCACCGAGGAAACCGAAGATCTCGCCTTTCTTCACGGTAAAACTCAGGTGGTCGTTGGCCGTGAAATCACCGAATTTCTTCACCATGTCTTTTACGACAATGATATCCTCGCTCCCGTTCATGACGTCGATGGCATTAGTTCAATGAATGTATCTTCCACCCCGGCCTCTATGCGGTGAATATCACCTGTATCATCCCAGGCCCGGGCTGTATTTTCAAATTCAGTTACGGCCGGCTCGCCGGTGAGACTCAGGTGAATATCCTGCCCGAACAGCCAGGCACTGTGACACCACTGATAATCCCTGAGCTTTAGCAGAAGGCGGTAGTTCGACGTGGTGGACCGGACAGAATAAAGCGGTCTGTGAAAATCTTTGGTGATCAGGCCGGGTTTATCGATTTTCAGGATCTTTCCTTTTTGCATCAGCCCTACCCTGTTGCAGCGCGATGCTTCATCCATGTATGGAGTGGAGACAAGAATGGTGATCCCTTCCTGCCTGATTTTATATAGCAGATCCCAGAACTCTTTTCTTGATACCGCATCGACACCCGTTGTCGGCTCATCCAGCACCAGTACTTCAGGCCGGTGAATGAGCGCACACGACAGCGCCAGTTTCTGCTTCATGCCACCCGAGAGATTTCCGGCCCTCCTTTTACGGAACGGTTCAATCTGGGCGTAAATATCCTTGATAAGATCGTAGTTTTTTTCAATGCTCGTGCCGAAAACCGTGGCATAAAAATTCAGGTTTTCTTCAACCGAAAGATCGAGATAAAGCGAGAACCGGCCGGGCATATAACCGACCAGAGTGCGTATTTTACGGTAGTCCTTTACCACATCGTGGCCACACATCATGGCCGACCCTGATGAAGGTAACAATACACTCACAAGTATCCTGAACAAGCTTGTCTTACCGGCGCCATCAGGACCAATAAGGCCGAAGATCTCGCCCTTATCGACGTCGAAACTCACGTCTTCCAGCGCACTGGTGTCGTCGTAGTGCTTCGAGACTTTATGTAATTCGATTACACTCATTCTGCTGTGTTTAATGACGCAATTTCACCCGGCATTCCAATCTTAAGACTACCATCATCAGGGACTTTTACCTTAACGGCGTAAACCAGGTTTACCCTCTCTTTTCTGGTCTGGATGATCTTCGGCGTAAATTCGGCTTCCGACGCTATCCAGGTTACTGTTCCCTGTTTACTGAGCAGCGTGCCATCGGGACCGTCAAAATTAACAGTGACGTTGTCGCCTGTCTTGATGGAACTGAGCTGATCGCCGTCAATAAAGGCCCTCAGGATGATGGTCGACATGTCAGCCACCTTGTATAGAGCCCGGCCCGCAGCCGCCAGTTCACCCTGCCGCACATAGGTCTCCAGAATAGTGCCATCCATCGGGGCTCGTAAGAGACATTTGTCGAGCTGGTCCTGTACCTGGTCGAGCTGGGCGCGGTTGGCCGACAACTCGGCATATACGGAGGTCTTTTGCGATTGCATGGATGCATCCCGGGCTTCGAGCAGATCAACCTTTCCCTCCATATCGTCGAGCTGCTTGTCGGTGGCAGCGCCGTCCTTATGCATGGCCCTGATACGGTCCAGGTCCCGTTTTACATTTTTTATATTGACATTGTTCACGTTGATCTGCTTGTCGATCTGGGATAATTTCGAACGAATCGCTTCGCCGGACGCCCTGACCTGTTCCTTTTTAAGATGAAGCTGCGATGTATCGATGATCCCGATAAGCTGACCGGACTTCACCATGTCGCCTTCATCAATCATGAGTCGTTCTACCGTACCGGTTACTTCGGCAGAAACCAGGACGTCTTCCGACTCGAAATTGCCATAGGCAAAGGGCTCCTTCTCCTGGTTGTTACACGATACCAGGGCTAAAACAAACAGGAACAGTGCGGATGTTACGTAAGTGTATTTCATAATGCTTCTTTTGGTTGGATGTCAATACTCATTCTATCAATAGTCAATCGTGCAATGTACCTTCAGTGTACTTGTAATCGGCAATAGCTTTCTGCAGTAATATCTTCTCGGTTTCCAGTTTTATCCTGGCGATTTTCTCCTGATTCAGTATTTTGAGATAATCATTTGTCATGATGGTTCCATTTTTCAGCTGTGACAGGTAACTGGCGGAAATATTTTCTCTCAGGGCCAGAATTTTTCCAAATGCATCAATATTTTGGGAATGACTCCTGATCTCTGCCTGCGCCTGTGTAAGACCTTCGTTTATATGACGCTCGAAAGTTTCCCGCTGATGGGTAATCATATCAGCCTGCATCTTAAGATTTTCCCTGTCGCGCTTCACCTGGTTCCAGTCCCACAGGTTCCACTTTAAGCCGGCACCCACGAGATACCAGGTATCGAACTTATCGTTGAGCATGTTCAGTCCAGGTTTACCATAACCGAACTGACCGAAGGCAAACACTACGGGCAGCCGTTTCGATCCCAGCAGATCGGCCGATTTCCCGAGCACATCCTGTTTATACGAGAAAAGCTCAAGTTCCGGCCTTTGAATATCGGGGCTCTCCGGAACGGAATAACCGGGAAGCCGTAAACTGTCAACAGCAGTGATATCAATGCCTGTCTGTTCCGCAAGGATGTTGAGCGTGGCTTCTTTGCGGTTCTCCAACTCCGTGCGGTTTTGTTCAAGATTCATGGTCTCTACTTTCAGAAGATCAAGATCGGAATGTAACAGCATGCCGTTGTCAACACCAGAACGGACAATGGTTTGACTGGAATCAAGCTGCTGAACGGTCAGATCCACGATTTTAATATTTTCCTGCAATACCAGAATATTAAAATACAGGTTTTTCACGAGCTCCTTCTCTGTTTCAATATCCGATTCAAGTTGTTTTTCAGACGCTTTCAGACCAGCTTCCTCCACCTGCTTCTTTCCCTTCGTGGAACCGGCATCATAGATGGTCTGCGATACGTCAAGCGTCAGTTTATACTGGTCTTTAGGAACGACAGGAAACGTCAGACCGGGAACCGGCGCATCAATATTAAACTGGATCACATCGGACTGATATGTTGCCTGACCATTGAGATTTAACGCCGGGAACCAATTAACATCGTAATTCTCAAGCTTATTCCCGGAGATGGTTTCCATCAACTTGTAATCGGCCTGCCTGGGATGGTTCTGCACGGCAGCTTTGAGACATTCCTCCAGCGTAAGAGTATTCTGGGCAAATACCATGGCCGGTACAATAAGTGCAATAAAAGTCATGATCTTTTTCATAGGTCAGGCCTTAACAGATTCTACAAAATACGTTTTCAGGTACGATTTCCTGTCATCGATGAACCGTTTGAATGCTTCGGTGTCATTTGAAAACAGTATTCCTTCGATAACAGTTCGGGCAGCAAAAGGAAAAATGATCAATGAGAGCAGGTTCACCAGTAACTGCCGCGGATCGGATTTTTTTAATCGCCCCTTATCCATCTCGCGGTTAATCTCTTCCAGGAGTGTTGCCGGCCTTATCCCGCTCTGCCCGATAGCCTGCACCATGCGGTGCGGCTCAGTGCTCACCTCGTGCAGCACAAATATGGCCGTATAGGGACTCTCTTCCAGGATCTCGTGATATTGATCGATAACCATCCTGAATTTCTCCTCTACCGGCACGGAGGCATTGATCACATTAGCCAGGGCCGGCAGAAAGCGGACGAACACACGTTGAAAAACAAGGTCAAATAATTTGTCTTTACTGCGGAAATAATAATTCAGCAATGTCCGGTTTATCATGGCTTCGTCGGCAACATCCTGCATGGAAGTGCCCGCTTTGCCCTTCCTGACAAATACGCGTGTGGCTGCCTCCGCGATGCGGGTTTCCATTTCATTGCTCAGGGGTTGGTCCATAGTGATTTAACATTTACGTTTGACAATTTTGTTAAACGATGGTGTAAAAGTAGAAGAATAATTCATTCGTGTCAAGAAAAATGTTGAAAATTTTGGAATTGGTTTCTCCCGAAAGACATCAGGATGGTCGTTCAATGCTATTATGAGCTGACAGGGGAGTGCTGCGTGAAAGACATTGACAGCCGACTTCTCGAACTCCATAACCTCATAACCTCACAACCACACCACTCCTCTACCTCCCCAGGCCGCCTCCCTGGGTATCACTGTCAATCTTCGATTTACGATCCGATTTCTTGATCGCCCTTCCCTTATTGAATTTATAGCTGTACATCACCTGCACAAACCAGGAGGCATCGAATTGCTGGGTATTTTCAGAATAGATGATGGGTGTTTCGGTAATAACCTTAGAAAACTGTATGGTTTTGGAGAAAGGCAACAGGTAGAAGATTCCCCAGGAATGATTTTTAATTTTCTGGTTAAGTCCCACTCCGTAAAACAGTGGGCTGTATGTGATGGTTTGAGCTGAACGAACGGCTCCGTTATAATTGATAAAGGCAAAAACATTAAGTTTCTCTTTGAATAATGATTTTACAACATAGCTGTTCAGTCTGAATGAATAATAATCGCGCGATGGAATAACCGTAAGCGAATCGCTGTAGGCATTAAAATGTCCCCTGTAAATACTTCCGTTCAGGTTGAAAAATGCGATCGTCGCATTCATCCCGAATCCCTGCTCATATCCTGTAAGCAGGTTTTTAGGTGCAGAATATACGGTCTGCGCATCGCTTACAGAAGTGACCTTCAGGGTTGTAAGGTTACCAATCTTATTGGAATAGAATTCATGATAAATATAGGGAGCGAAATTCACTTTTTTAATATTCATCGTATAACTCAACTGCAGCCGGTCTTTGTATTCCGGTTTTAAGTATGGGTTTCCGGATGTCACACTCAGGTCGTTATTCAGTCTTTCAAAGGGATTCAGCATGTACAGGTTGGGTCTTTCAATCCTGCGGTTATAGGTCAGTTTCAGACTGTGTTTCGTATTGAATTTATAAAGCAGGTTTGCTGAGGGCAGCAGTGTGGTATACGCACTGGTGATTGCAGAGTTGATATCAATATTACTGTTTTCGGCACGGAGAGTACTCTGGAGTGAAAACTTTTTCAGTTTCCAGTAAAAACTGGCGTAGGCTGAATTTCTTAATTCGGCATAATTGTAATTATTACTGGCAAGTTCAGCGTTCGTCGTATAGTTATAATCCATATTCTGAAGGTAGAACTGAACACCTGTTTCAAGCCTCATGGCTACACCAATAGGTTGAACATAATCAATCCTGGTACTGAAGTAATTCCTGTCATTTATGGTAACTTCGTTCCTGGTAACAGAATCAAGGGCCGTTATTCCACCCGGTGGATACAATAGTTGTACAAAGTCATTGTCATTCTCAGAGTTAAAAAAGTAATAGATTGATTCAACGGTAATTTCCTGTATTGGTTTCCTGAACTTTTTCCTGTAAAATGCGGTAATATTTGAC
>DASQZK010000671.1:0-6326 GCA_035638735.1 Bacteroidales bacterium | reverse complement strand
GGTATTCAACCACCGCCTCGGGCGTGTTGAAAGCCTCGTGCTTTTAACACTTCTCTTCGTGTGTGTCATCTTTTCGCTCTATATTTCGAGGAAGCAGATGAAAGCCAACCGTGAGGATATTCCGGCGCCCCGGATGAAGATCTCCGTATCGGTTATTCTGATTGTTCTTTCCAGTGCGGGCCTTGTAGCAGGCTCCGATTTGCTGGTCAAAAATGCTGCCGTTATCGCTCATGAATTCGGCATAAGCGAACGGGCCATTTCCATTACCTTACTTGCAGTGGGCACCAGTCTCCCCGAGCTCGTAACTTCCGTGATGGCAGCGATACAAAAAGAAACCGATATATCTGTCGGGAACATTATTGGCTCGAATATATTCAACATCCTGAGTGTCCTTGGCATTACAGCCATGATCAAGCCCATACATATCTCACAGATCATGGTGAACATGGATATTTTGTGGATGCTGGGTATATCTCTCCTTCTTTTTCTGTTGCTGATCCCCCTGCGCAAAGCTATTCTGAGCCGGTTCGATGGCCTTATTTTATTATTGATCTATGTGTTTTATATTTACCTGGTATTCCGGGTAGGCTGAAAAGCAGTTTATTATGATTATTACCGAAAATATTGAAAAAAAATTTGGCGATCTGAAGGTCCTTAAGGGCATAAATATGAGGATCATGGAAAGCGAGATCGTATCTGTAATGGGTGCCAGTGGGGCCGGGAAGACCACGCTGCTCCAGATCATAGGGACACTTCTACCGTTCGACAAAGGAAGGGTCATTATAAACGGAGCCGACATTACAAGCCTGAAGGAGAAGCAGATTGCCAGGTTCAGAAATATGAACATAGGTTTTGTTTTCCAGTTTCATCATCTTTTACCTGAATTCACAGCTTTCGAGAATGTCTGTATTCCCGGGTTTATTGCCGGAACACCCAAATCGAAGGTGGAAGCCAGGTCGAAAGAACTCCTGGGCATGCTAAACCTTTCAGGTCGGCTCGAACATAAACCTTCGGAATTGTCAGGCGGCGAACAGCAGCGCGTTGCTGTGGCACGCGCACTCATCAATAATCCGGCCGTGATTCTCGCCGATGAACCTTCGGGCAATCTCGATAGTCAAAACAAGAAAGAACTGCACAGCCTGTTTTTCAGCCTTCGTGAAAAACTCGGACAGACATTCGTCATTGTCACTCATGATGATGAACTTGCCGGGATGGCCGATCGGAAACTAACCATCAGGGACGGGTTGATTTTGTAAACCTGACAGGTTTGTTAGAAGAACAACAAAAAAAATTAAAACCGGTTTTCAAATTGGATGAGCAGGAACTGAAAGAATGGCTCGAAGAGTATTACGATTACTTCAACAGGGTAACTTTTATTCCCGACGATCCTATCAGTGTACCACACCGGTATGAAATGAAACAGGATATTGAAATCGCCGGTTTCCTTACTGCCGTTATTGCCTGGGGCCAACGACCTGTTATAATAAGGAATGCCACCTGGCTGGTGGATAGTATGCCCGACGGGCCCTATCAGTTCATCATGAATGCAACCGACAGCCAGCTCATGCATTTTTCCGGATTTTCTCACCGTACCTTCAACGGCACAGACTGTCTCTTCTTTTTGCGCTCGCTTCAAAATATTTACCGTCATTACCACGGGCTTGAAGGTGTTTTTAGTGATGGATACCGGCAGTATGGGAATATCCCGGCTGCCATCAGGCATTTCCGGAATATTTTTTTCAGCATTCCTTTCCCTGAAAGGACGCTTAAACACATTCCCAACCTTGATAAAAACGCCGCTGCGAAGCGCATCAACATGTTCCTGAGGTGGATGGTCCGCAGGGACGACCGTGGCGTCGATTTTGGTCTATGGGAACATATTCCCTCTTCAGCCCTCTACATTCCACTCGATGTGCATTCAGGCCGGGTAGCCCGCGAATTGGGACTTTTACAGCGTAAACAAAATGACTGGAGGGCAGTGAACGAACTGACCCTCAGGTTACGTAAATTCGACCGGAATGACCCTGTTAAGTATGATTATGCGCTCTTTGGACCGGGAGTACTTGGAAGTAAATTCCAGCCTTAGGCTGTTCAGAAAGAGGTTTATTGAATTTTGTCTGTAGAGACGATTGCTAATGAGAGCATCTGCCGGTCATTGAGCGGAGCCGAAATGATCTTCTGTTATCCGTTATTTGACGAAATCACCGAATTTTTTTCCCGGCCATCGGCCCGGGCTTCAAACTGTGGATCTCTTCAATATGAATGAGGATTACAGCTTTAGGTTTTGGCATTCCTGCCTTCATGGACATTTCAGCCGATTTATCGTAAACCTCACCACTGATCAAAACTTCAGGTGTGCCTATAAACCTGTACCCATCAAGGATTTCAAGGTTTACCACAGCTGCGGCGACTTTTGAACCATGCAGAATGTTTTGATAAGTCCGGCCACCTGTTCCTTCGGTGAAAATTAACGTTTCATCATCGAAGACACGGGTCGAACGTTTTGGTGCATTATTGGGGATGCCATCTTCACTGACTGTAGCGTGGAAACATTGCTGTGT
The DNA here is from genome assembly GCA_035638735.1 of Bacteroidales bacterium. Lineage (GTDB taxonomy): Bacteria > Bacteroidota > Bacteroidia > Bacteroidales > DASQZK01. The sequence continues at coordinate 3,765 of DASQZK010000671.1, read as the reverse complement.
AGCAATCATCTCTTTCATTTCCGGTGTAAGCTTTGACATAATTAATGTTCCTCCTGATTTATTTTATCTACATCGAAATTATTATATGATATCTGTTCAGATAAGTTGCGAAAATAGAATAATAATTGGATTTCACTATTAGTTACGAAAACAACCTCCCATAAATTATGCGAGGTTATTCAGAAAAAGGTGTCATTTATTGCACATGCCTTGAGGCGCGTTCCTGCGATCACCAATAACGTTATGGGCTGTTATGCTGTCAGCATTTCAGATATTATAAATAATGTGTATTTTGCAATGACCCGGCTATCCGGTCTTACCCATGCTATACTAAAACTACTACTCATAAATGAGAACGTCACTACTAATTTTCGTACTGTTTGCCTTGTTTTCAGGAAATACAGGCATAGCACTAGGCCACCGGGGAAACCGGACCATTTCTGTTGAACTCAGCGAAATACCGGGGGTCATTACCAACTGGATATTTACCGTACCGGGTATATGCATAATGATCCGTACACACTGTATTACAGGTTTAACAGACCTTCCCAATTAACAAAAAGGCAGATCGAATTTTTGAAAACCAACAGCACAGGATCTCCCGAATATTCGGAATTGATTAAAATTGATTCAAAAGGTTATTTCGAACGGGAATTCCCATTGCATGAAAATGATGTCTACCTGGTAAACTTCAGAAGACTTTGATATATTGGCGATAAACGGATTTATTCACTGGCAGGATAATGGCAAACGATTGGTTCAGATTTAAAAAATTCATGATCAGGCAGGACAAGACAGCCATGAAGGTGGGTACCGATGGTGTCCTGCTCGGTGCCTGGGCGGAAGCCTCTAATCCCGGGCGTATACTTGACATTGGAACGGGTACCGGGCTCATCGCCTTGATGATGGCCCAACGGTGCCCGGGGGCCCTGATCGATGCCGTCGAAATTGACGCCGATGCAGCAACGCAGGCAAAGGAAAATGGTTGTGATTCTTTATGGCACGACCGGTTGAACATCTTTCATCGCGACTTCTTCGAATTTGCTGAGTCACATGAAGGCACCTACGATCTGGTAGTCAGCAATCCGCCATACTTTAACCGTTCACTAAAAGCCCCGGCAAAGCAACGGACAATGGCGCGGCATGACGACTCTCTGCCTAAAGACAGGCTTATCCGGCATGCTGCAAGTGTAATGAAGCCCGATGGGATACTGGCATTGGTTGTCCCGTTTCAAAGTGTGGAAGAATGTATTGTAATATCGGGGCACCATCTCCTGTATCCTCAAAAAATTCTACATATCAGGCCGGTACCGGACAAACCTTATATAAGATCGCTTGTTAGTTTTGCCTTTTCACAGGTGACAGTCGATGAACAGGAGCTCATCGTTGAATCGGGAGGCAGACATGTTTATTCCGATGCGTATAAAAAACTGACCAAGGACTTTTACCTTGCCTTTTAGCCTGAACAGACTTTTTTAACCATATCCCCGGCGATCAGCTAATCTTTATATCCCTTTCTTCGAAACTGATGCCGTATTCCGCCAACTCCTTGAGGACAGGTTCATACACCTGCTTGTCAACGGGGATATGAACGCCGGTCAGGTTGATCTTACCTTCCAGGATGAGTTTTGAAGTTATGGCCAGGGGCAGACCGACACATTTGGACATAGCCGACAGATTTGAATTCTCCCCGACGGCCACCATGGTTGAATACAGCTTCCTGTGACTTCCCAGGTGCATGTAATCGAACTGGTGTTGCATCACGATCATATCTTTATCTTCCTTATCCAGTTTCCATTTTTTTTCAAGGATATGCTGCAATACCTGGGCAGGGGTGAGGTCGGGGATGCCAATGGGGGTGGCATCAAACAAGCCCAGCCATGAAAGCTTCTGCATCAGGGTTGAATCATGCTTTATGCCCAGGTATCCGGCCACTTTTGTTTCCACGCTATCGACCATATTGTAAGCCAGGAAGCTGTTCGTGAATTCGCGGTAGGTCATTTTTTCGGTGTCGGCCATGGTATAGGAATCGTCGGTCGCACCCAGCTGTAACAGTACGTCCCAGGCTTCACAAAAGCCGGGACGTCGGATGGTGCCGCGAAACATTGTCAGCAGGTCGCTCAAACCGTAAGTATCCTGGTATTTTAATGAATCACGGTTGGGGTAAACTTCAAACTGTCCGTATCCGGGTATTTCAATGACTTCGTAACGGCTGAATATTTTATGGTATGGAATATATTTGAATTTGCCGTTATGCATGAACCGGGCACCCTTCTGACCTGCAAGCACAACATTCCTGGGGTTCCAGGTGAATTTGTAGCGCCAGGGGTTATTGTCAAAATCGGGAGCTACCAACCCTCCGGTGGCCGATTCGAAAGCGATGAGCTCATCGCCATTTTCCCTTATCCGGTCAATCGATTGCATAGCCGACATGTGATCAATGCCGGGATCGACGCCCGTCTCGTTCATAAGCAAAATCCCTTTCTCCCTTGCTGTTTTGTCGAGGGCGGCAATTTCGGGAGATACATAGGAAGCTGTTATCATGTTTTTGCCGTACCTGACGCATTCTGCCGCCACTTTATGATGAAATTTTACGGGAAGCAGGGAAATGACCAGGTCGGCCGCGCCGATCTCACTTTGCAACTGGCCGGTATCGTCTACGTTGAAAAACAGGGCTTCACCCCTCGGGTGATCCCCGATCCTGGCCCTGGCAGTATCTACCGAGATATCCCCCAACCGGATGTTCCAGTCGTGCGATTCGGCCTGTTCAAGCATATAGCTGATGAGTGAGGAAGATGAGAGCCCTGCCCCAATGATGAGTATTTTCTTCATGTCGGTTCGTGGTTTCAAACAGAACCAAAATTACAGTTAAACAAATGAGAATTAGAACCGGGTGATGTCTTTTACAACATATCGGAGAGGTGTTTTAGAATAGGTTTAAGAAAGTTACATATCGTTTCAGAATGGATTTATATTGTTTCATTGTGATTAGTATCTGTTCAAAAAAGTGTGTTATTCCCCTTCAAAATCGGATCAGCGTATTGTCATACAGGCGTACAGTCGCAGAGTAGTATAGTCATGAACAGAGTTGCCAGTGCTTTGTTGTATAATAATTACACAGTTATGTGTAATTTTAACGCACTTTGAAACGCCCCTCCAGCCTCCTCCCGCGTCCAAAATATTAGCACCGACGTGATGGTAGCTATGATAATTTGATCACGGCTATTGGCTATCGGCATCCACACTTTCTTCACTGTCTCCCGTTTGCCGTCTCCATTTCGACCTGTTTGAGTTACGTCATAAATACCGATAACGAAAATTAAAGTACTGCCATGCGCCACAACAAATTTCAAAAAATCACCATTTAATTATATTTTTGTTATCCAAACAAAGATATTCCCGTGGCAGAAAAATCACAGAAAAAATACGTCGACACGCCTTTGATGAAGCAATATTACAACATCAAGGCCAGGCACCCCGATGCTGTATTACTGTTTCGTGTGGGTGATTTTTATGAGACATTTGGTGATGATGCCATCCGGGCATCCGAAATTCTTGGAATAACCCTTACCCGGCGGGCCAATGGTTCGGCTTCTTATGTTGAGCTGGCAGGCTTTCCTTACCATGCTCTCGACACGTACCTCCCAAAGCTGGTAAGGGCAGGACAAAGGGTAGCCATTTGTGAGCAGATGGAAGATCCAAAGCAAACCAAAACGATTGTTCGCAGAGGGATAACCGAACTGGTAACACCGGGTGTGAGCCTGA
>DASQZK010000670.1:0-8591 GCA_035638735.1 Bacteroidales bacterium | reverse complement strand
CCGGAACCTGAACAGCGATTACCTGCGTCTTATCGCCATGAGCAGGATCATATTATCGAATATAGATCATATCCAGGCTTCGTGGCTGACGGTCGGTATACCGGCTGCACAGGTTTGTCTTCATGCCGGGGCCGACGACCTGGGCTCAATCATGATTGAAGAGAATGTTGTTTCTGCAGCGGGTGCATCATGGAAGACCGACAGTCGCGGTATAACTAATGCTATCAGGGAGGCCGGGTTTAGCCCCCGTTTCCGGAACCAGAAATATGAAACGGTTGGACTACCTACAGTTTTTCAGGATGATCTTTAAAATAGTGGCGTGTGAGGACTTTCAGAAATTCCCGGTGAAGGATCATTTCACTCAACCATTCATGCTCATGTAAGCTCCTGTCCGATTCCTCTTTGAATTTTGATTCGTCCAGATCAATCTGGTATAAAAGTGCGGAGAGCTTTTCTTCTTCGTTATGCAACAGGTCACCGACAAGGAGCGTCAGCTGTTGCAACAAATCATCATAGGCATAATGAAGGTTGTCGGGGAAAGTCACTTCCATGCCAAAGCCGGCAAAATCCTTGATGACCTGTTGAGCCGTTTCGTGGACGATCAGTTCATTGAACTTTGCCTTTTCAACATCCTGTTTGGGAATCAGATTGTAACTCATATCCGGTTATTCCTTGATCAGCTTCATGGAGTATACGATAGCCTCAATCTGGCGCATGAGGTTTCTTTTCTTCTCGTTGGGATTATAGACATAACCTTCAACGGTAACTACCATTTTTCGGCTTTGATCAACAATGGTGTGACTGATAAATGGTCCGCCCATAAAATCGTTCTCCAGTTCCCATAATCCCCGTATTTCCACAACTTTTCTTCCAGCCTGGTTGATGTCGTATACCATAGGAGGAAATAGTTTCGCCGTTGTCATGTAGGAGCCGGGCCGGTTGCCACGGGTGTATTTTTTTAGAAATGCGTTGCGTTTATCGATGAGGTTTTGTGTTTTCAGGTCCCCGGTCCCGCTGTAAGGATACTGGTAAATAAAGATAACCTGGCTGGTTTTTGGAGTCTCGATGGAAAAGGAGGCAAAATCGTCGGTATTCACATCAACATTATACCCTCTCGGAATGGTGAGGGTGATATTAAATCTGGACACGATACTGGTAATCTCCGGGTCCTTACTGTTACGGTAAACATCCTGGAGTCGTTTTCTGTCGTAGGCCCTGATGTTATTGATGATACTGTTCTTTTCTTTTTCAATGACTTCTTCAAGTGTTTTCGAATCGGGCGCGTTAATCCTGATTACAAGCTGGGGTTTAGCCCATTGGTTTTCGTAGTAAGCTACCACGCCCTCGCTGTATTCCGGGCCTACTGAAACGATGATGATGGTACGGTGGTTCTGGAAAATGTTGTCGAAAGCCCCAGGGGTGATATGGATAACATCGAAAAGGGGTTCGGGCTGATTTAAGGCAGGATATTCTTGTTCAAGCGATTCTCTGAGGGCATTTCCGGCTCTACCTTTCCAGTTGCTATTGTCCATTACAACCAATACTTCGCCGGCAGGTCCGGAAATATTGGGAAGCAGAATATTCGAAGATCCAGATTTCGGGTTACTGATATCCTTACAACTCTGAAGTCCGGCGATAACAACCAGGAAAAGCAGCAAATGTTTAACAACTTTCATATTGAACTTATTTAAAGGCCCGACGATCAAGCTGCAGTTCGGTGAACACACCGGGATCTGCAATCGTAATCTCACGCCATATCTATTTTGGGTTACACGTGATGGATTAAAAAACCCTGAATAATTAGCAAATTCTGTGCCTTAAACAGAGATTGGGGCTTAAAAATGTGTATTGTAATCGTGAAAGAGATAGATTATGGCGATGAGGGCTGGCAGATAGTTCCTGGCCGGTTCGGGAAGATCGGAAATTATGGATTGCAGGTCTGCGCTGTTACCGTTTTTCTTTAAGGCCTTTCTTACGGCCACCGGGCCGGCGTTATAGGCCAGCAGGGCCAGGTTCCAGTCGTGGAATTCCCGGTACAGGTCTTTCAGGTACCGGCAAGCGGCCATGGTCGACAGCTCGGGGTCGGTCCTGTCATCACGTATGTTATTGATCAGTAAACCATAGTAACGCCCTGTCTTTTCCTTGAACTGCCAGAGTCCTACTGCTGCCGAGGGAGAACAGGCTGTTGGTGACAGTGCCGATTCGAGAACCGGCAGGTACTTGATTTCAACGGGGATTTTGTTAGTGTCAAGATGTTTTTCGAACAATGGAAAATACCGGTCCGACAAATGGACGATCTCTTTGAGTTGTTCCTTGCGCTGGTTGAGGTAAAGATCAATGTAATACTGCACCCTGGTATCGTAGTAAAGGTACAGAGATGTGGAGGTGTTTAATTCTGCGATATTGATTTCATAATAAAGATCGGGATAGGCTACGTGGCCCGTGTTTTTATCACTAAATTTTAATAATTTATCCGTAAGGGGATTGGCAGGAAGCAGATTAAATGAAACCACGAAGATCAGAATAAGACGCAGAAAAGCCATACCAGGTAAACATTTCTACTAAAATAAACCTTAATTGGACGTGATGTGCGTGGGAGTTTTGGAAGAAATTAACAATTTGGCTAAATAATGAACAAAGGAGAGCTGGCAACAAAAAAGGCCGTCATTAATGGCGGCCTCAGCTGAATGATTGTATAAAGCGATTATTCTTTATCAATTTCAGATTTTTCGGTTGTTTCGGACTTTTTATTTTCATTCTTCTGATCATCTTTCGTGGCATTCTTGAATTCTTTCATTCCCTGTCCGATTCCTCTCATGAGTTCGGGAATTTTACGTCCCCCGAAGAGAAGAACCACGATCAGAACGATAATAATAATTTCAGTCGGTCCGAACATTCCAAGTATTACGAGAGCATCCATAATCTGTTTTTTAGGTAATTGATTGGTTGCAAAGTTAGAAAAAAATATAAAAGCAAATGAATTATGTAAATTTTATTTAAAAAGGCCAATAATATCATTACCGTTAGCATAGATCAATAGTGAGAGCAGGATTATCATTCCTACGATCTGTGCGTATTCGAGGAATTTTTCACCCGGTTTACGGCCGGTGATAATCTCATAGAGCAGGAAGGCCACATGTCCGCCGTCGAGTGCCGGAATAGGCAGTATGTTCATGATGGCCAGGATAAGCGAGAGGAAGGCTGTCATATTCCAAAAAGCCTGCCATTCCCATACTCCCGGGAAGATACTCCCGATTTTGATGAAGCCGCCAATTTCTTCATAGGCTTTTGTTTCGGGTTTGAAAAGCAGCTTTAGCTGTTTCAGGTAGCTGCTGGCCATATAGTATCCTTTTTTAATACCTGCAGGTACTGATTCGGCAAGGGTATATTTCTTTTCTTCCAGTTTAAAAAACCGGTTCAGGTCAAGGTCGGCCATAACACCTATCGTACCTTTATCGGAGACAGGGACCGTGTAACTGAGCGTGTCGGTACTGTCGCGCAGCACGGTAACAGACACATCCTCATCCTTATAATTTTTGATATCCGATTTGAACTGGTCGAAGAATTTGGTCGACGATCCGTCCAGGGCAATGATCCTGTCACCATTTCGCAAGCCGGCATTGTAGGCCGACGAGTCTGGGCTGAAGCCGGCAATAAAAAAGGGCATCCGCGGAATGATAGGCAGGTCTGATTTAATCAGTGAGGCAATGGCATTTCTCGGCAGTTTGATTTCCATCTTCCGCCCGTTACGGTCAACCTGGATGGTTTTTGCATCGTCTACCACGATATCGTGAACGATGGACCGGTAATTCTCCACGGGGTGGCCGTCGACAGACAGGATATTATCACCGTTTTTAAGTCCCAGACTTGCACCGGTAGAGTCGACCATGATACCATAAGTCATGTTTCGTACCGGCAGATATGTTTCGCCCCAGGTGTGAAGAACCAGGACATAGATCGCTATGGCGAAGATGAAATTGACCAGCACACCGCCAAGCATGATAAGCAGTCGTTGCCAGCTGGGCTTGGACCTGAACTCATAAGGTTTTGGTGGTTGTTTCATTTGTTCTTTGTCCATCGACTCGTCGATCATCCCCGAGATTTTGACATAGCCACCCAGGGGAAGCCAGCCGATGCCGTATTCTGTCTCGCCGATTTTCTTTTTGAAGAGCGAAAACCAGGGATCAAAGAACAGGTAAAATTTTTCGACACGGGTTTTGAACAACTTCGCAAGAATAAAGTGTCCAAGCTCATGTAAGATAATGAGTAGTGACAAGCTCAATAAAAACTGTCCTGCTTTTACCAGTATTTCCATTTATTATTTTATTAGCTGTTTTGCAATCTCCCTTGCTTCGCTGTCCGAACTGCAATAATCTTCGTAAGTCGGGTTCTTAAGGAAAACTGTTTTCCCGAGAACCTGTTCAATTAACGAAGGCATTTCGAGAAAGCCGACCTTTTCATTTAAAAAAGCATCTACGACCACTTCATTTGCTGCATTCATCACGCAAGGCAGGTTACCGCCTTTTTTCATAACCTCGAGAGAGATTGCAAGGTTACGAAATTTTTTTGTATCGGGTGTTTCAAATGTGAGTTTTGAGAACTGTGTGAAATCCAAACGCGGAAAATCAGATTTAAGTCTGTGCGGATAGCCCAGTGCATATTGGATGGGCATTCGCATATCGGGCACGCCCATCTGGGCTTTCACCGAGCCGTCGATGAACTGTACCATGGAGTGGATCACCGACTGGGGGTGTATTACGACATCTATCTGGTCGGGACGAAGGTTGAAAAGCCACCGGGCCTCGATGGCTTCCAGTCCTTTGTTCATCATGCTGGCCGAATCGATGGTAATTTTATCGCCCATGCACCAGTTGGGATGATCGAGCGCTTCCTTCCGGGTGACAGCACCGAGGTCTTCGAAGGACTTATCGAGGAAAGGCCCGCCTGAGGCCGTCAGTATAATTTTTTCAATTCCCGGGTGTGCTTCGCCGGTAAGGCACTGGAAAATAGCTGAATGTTCCGAGTCGACCGGGATGACAGGAACGTTCTTTTCGGCGGCCAGCTTATTGACCAACTCACCGGCCACTACCTTGGTTTCCTTGTTGGCCAGGGCAATAGCTTTCCCGGCCCTGAGAGCATTAAGCGTGGGAAGAAGACCGGCGTAGCCGACCATGGCTGTCAGCACCATGTCGATGCTGTCAAGTTCCACCACCTCGGCAATGGATTTCAGTCCGGCGAACACTTTTACCGGGAAATTTTCCAGTTGTGCCTTTACAAACTCGTATTTTTCTTCATTCCCGATGACCACGATGTTCGGAACCAGGCTTATGGCTTGACGTACCAGGAGTTCAGCATTGTTATAGGCGGTGAGTACTTCCACGGAGAACAGGTCCGGGTGATGTTCAATCACCTCGATAGCCTGGGTGCCGATAGACCCTGTTGATCCTAATATAGCGATACGTCTCTTCATGACTTAATCAGAAAACAATGAAATTTTCGGGATCGAGAGCCATCCCGTTCTGCCACAACTCGAAGTGGAGGTGTGGCCCGGTGGTAAGTTCACCCGAGTTCCCGATAATAGCGATGGCATCACCTGCTTTAACTCTCATGCCCACTTTTTGTAAAAGTTCGGCGTTATGCTTGTAAACAGAGATCAGGTTATCGTCGTGTTGTATTTCGATCACATAGCCGGTCTCAAGTGTCCAGGTGGCCATAATGACCGTGCCATCGAGTGAGGCTTTAACCACTTCGTTTGGGCCGGCAACTACGTCGGTGCCGAAATGGTTATTTGACGGATTGAATGAATTGGTGACCATACCTCTGACCGGGGTGAAAAAGTGAAGCTTGTCGAGCTGGATGGAGGCTTCGCCTGAGCTGGCCGGGATGGTCAGCTTTTCGGAAAGGGCAATATCATGACGCAGCAGCGAATCGGCCGGTGAACGTTTAAATTTAATATTATTAGTCTGAACTCCCGAATCCATGGTGTTGAGGAAATCTTTGGGACGTTCACCCGAAATAATACTGTTGAGGTTCGCAAAATACTGGTCACGGTATTTGAGTTCCTGTTCAAGCGAATCAAGCCTGATCTTGTTCTGGATGATCTTTGCCCTCATAACAGCATCAGGGTAGCCGGGTATCATCTCACGTACCGGAGTGTAGGCGGTAACAGTCCAGAAGATGGCGACAAACAGAATTAGGATGGCTCCTGCCACGGCAATAACATTCAGCCTGTTGAGTCGAATATATCCTACCTCCTGGAATGTGCTGTCGTTAAGCAGAACCATACGGTACTTATGCCTCAGCTTGTCGAGGAAGGTCTGTTTTTCTTTCTTTTCTTCCGGCATGATTAATCCTGTTAGTCGATGACCTTTACTTCCCGTGAATCGCTCTGCCAGAGGCCATGCCTGGTACATGCAGCCAGCGCGGAGAGGTTCATGCTTACCGAGGGGACAATGTAAAAGTCCACTTCAATATGATCGGGCTTGTTTCCGAGGGTGCCCGGGGTGAAATGGGCTTCGGCAAGAAAGGTTTCCCTGTTCCACAATTGGATATAACTGATGAAATGATCGGGATCGTCGGGATGATCATATTGGTCACCAAGTTTTACTTTCACACGGAATTTCTCACCCCGTTTTGCTTCATCGTTACAGATTACATGGGGTGTATGGCGGTCGAAATAATCCTTCCTGACCTCTTTTTCCTCTTTGGTAATATCAACTGGTTTGAACACTCTTGGCATGTGGAGTACTTTTTGTTTTTCGTTAACCTTCAGAACGCTTTCGCGTGGTTAAAGATTGCAAATTTACTAAAATAAAGAAACAAATCCTTGGATTATTACGGTGGATGATGGACAATTAATTAAAAACCTTTCATATTGCTCTTAAAGCTTTTTGTTGGTGTTTGTCTCTTAATCAGGTGCTGCCTTCCTGTCTGCGGGAGTGTATCGTGGCAGAGCATATTATTCATCCCTGATTTTTTAAACAAAAGGCAAGGCTTAAACCGGAATTATTTCTGGTAGTGCGATGGGTCAGACGTTTTATGTATCCAGTTAATTATCAATGGAATGGGTTATCATTTCCATTTGGGGCTTTTGCGCAGGCTCATCAGAACAGGGAAAACGGTTTGGCTGATACTAAAACAACAGATGCCGGGACGAAAGGGCAGAATCTAGTTACTGATTTTATCCCTGGTAAGCATCATGGGGTGATTTAAATATTCTTTGCCATGCAGGTTGTTTACCGGGGTAAAGTCAATGCTGTGCCAGCTCATAATGGCAAATGCATTCGGACAATATGTATGTAACTCATCAACCAGATTCAAATAATCAAACGTTTTTTCCTTGCCTTTCGGACCGAATTCAGCTATCATGAAGGGTTTATTCAGGGTTTGTAGAATCTTGTACTTCCCCTCTACATCCTTTAATGAAGGTTTATATACATCAAGGCCGACGATATCTACGTAATTATCGCCGGGATATAAATCAAGATTAACAGGAGGATTCCCTCCCTGCGTCCAAAGCCATAAAATATTATTACAATTTTTCGTGTAAGTCAGATAGTTATACTGATCTATCCACAGTCGTTTGTATTTTTCGGCATTCATATTGCCCATATTGGCGCACCACCAGAACCACCAACCGTTCATTTCATGCAGGGGTCCGAATAGTGCCACGATCCCATGCCTGTCCAGATCATGCAAGCCGTTGGCAACCTCATCTAATAGTGCCAGCCAGCGCTTGCGTTCCGGAGTCCCGGTGGTTAATATGGCGTCTATATTTGCCGTCGAATCACGAAGACCGGAAAAGAATTCATTTGTAGGGTCGGGATAGTGAGCCAGGATCCGGATGATACCCCCTTTTTTGGCAAATTCTATGAATTGCGGATTTTTGTCTTCCCAAATAATGGCTTCATCGGCGGAATTAACCTTTACACTGCCATATTTTTTACAATACTCCTGTCCGATTAATCCGACCCATACACCTGTGTGGTCATAAATTTCCTCGGCTCCGGCTACATCATCTCTGCCCTCAAAACGCAAACCCATAACACCTGGAATAACTTTTTCATTTTCTTTGTATTGAAGATGTGCCAGGTACTTCAGAAGGCTTTTTGTTCTATCGTTCGAATTTTCGTTTGCCGGTACCTGCGCAATGGTCATCAGAGAATGAAATACTAGACATATCCAAAGGATGGTGGGTTTCATTTTTTTATAAGCGTTCATTAATAATCCTCTTTTGTTTGTAATAATAATATTGAGACGTATTTGATATGATCGATGATGATTCGTAACTATTCTTCGATTTAAAAATAGGTAAAATTGATGGTTCACTCTATATTATGGCCATACATTTCAAGAATCGGGAATGGATTGGGCAGAGAAAACGGTGATCCATATTTTTGAATTCAATCACCTTTCCGCAGTATAGCCGCAACAAATTATCGTCATTAATATTTTTTCCAAAAAAACTGAATCGTTTTGAAAATACAGAACAAACCGTTGCGTTTGCAAACGCAAAAGAGATAGAAACGTTCTTAAACATATATTGCGGGGTGGTCCCGATAGCTATCGGGAGTTTGTAGCTCGTTGGGCTC